>CAYPTG010000011.1:0-15668 GCA_964413455.1 uncultured Mycobacterium sp.
GCCCGTCCCGCCGTTGCCTCCCGCGCCGCCGTTGCCGCCGTTGCCGGCCTTGCCGAACAACCATGTGCCGGCCCCGCCGTTGCCGCCGTTGCCGCCGTCGCCGCCGCCCTGTCCGACAGCCCCGTCGGTACCGGCGGAGCCGTCCCCACCATCACCGCCAGTGCCCCACAGCACCCCGGCGAGGCCGCCGTTGCCACCCTTGCCCTCGTTGACCGAGGCCAGGCCATCGCCGCCGCGGCCTCCGTTGCCGATAAAGAACGCCGAACCACCCTGACCGCCGTTCCATCCGCTGCCGCCGGAGCCCCAGAGCAAGCCAGCCTGGCCGCCGTCGCAGGCCAGACCCTGGTTGCAGGATTCCGCGGTCCAGCTATAGCCATTGCCGATCAGCAACCCGGCGTTGGGGTTATCCACGGTGCCGTTGCCGATGAAGAACCGGATGAAGTTCTGGAAGGGATTACCCGCCGATGCCGCGCTGTTGGCCGCCGGAGGGTTCAGCAACGCCGGAGACTCCGGCTCGCCACTGGTCGTGGCCGCTGCCGGCGACGACGTCGCTTCGGTGCCGCCCAGCTCGCGGCGGGTGAAAGCCGCGGCCGTCCACAGCAGTGGTGCCGCACCCGGGGCACCGCCGGTGCCGCCTGTCAGCCACGACCACAACGCTTCACCCACGGTGACCGAGCTGGAAGCAGCCGGGGTTGCGGTGAGATTCGGCGCGGCGGCCACCGCGACCGGCGATGCAGCCGCCGCAGCGGGAACGCTCACCACCACTGGCGTCACCGAGGAACCGACGGCCGTGACCGGGGCCGGGGTGTCCGCGCTGACCGCCGGAACCGGCGAGGCCGGGGTCTGCACTTCAGCGGTGGTCACCTCGACCACCGCACCGGAAGTGTCCGGCGGCACGCTGACCGGCGCGGGCGTGCTGTCCACCGGCCCGGCGGCCGGGGCGGCGTCGCCACGACGGTGTCGGCCCGGGGTCGACTCCGCGGGAGCCTCGGCCACCGGCGCCTCAACCACCGGCGCCTCAACCACCGGCGCCTCATTCAGCACAGCGCTGGGCTCCGGGGATGACACGTCAACAGCGGGAATCTCCGGAGCCACCTCGACCGGAGCCCCCGACGTCGCGCCCGACGGGGCGCCGCGTTGCGCCCGCGACCCGCCCCGCACCGCAGCCGACGGCGAACTGTCCGACGAGGAACTCGAATCCGACGCCGACGACCCGCCCGAGCCTCGGGTATCGGCATACGCAGCTGGCGTCCACGCGGCCGCCGCACCCACACCAAGCGTCACCGCCAACGCACCCACTCGACCGACATACCGGGAGTAGCCAGACGTCGACTGAGTCGACGCGGTGTTTGCTGACGTAATCATTCTGGACGCCATTTGTGGCCCTTCCGCTGTGGCCGTTCTGCCACGCGTTGTAGGCAGAATCCGACTGCCGGACAGCATGGCAGACGTCACAAACGATGTCCGGCGAACTTAAATCGTGTTCACCTGAACGTAAATCGTGTTCACCTGAACGCCGAAATTTCGGCGGGGTCAGCGCCTCCGGCGGCGCCCAGTACCGAAGATGCTGCGAGTGACTTCCCGGCCGATCACCGTGCCGGCCGAGCGCATGGCGCTCTTGAACGCCGGGTTGCCCATCATCTGCTCCAGCATCGAGGGTTCGGCCTTCTGCACCGGTGCGGGCATCGGCGGCAGGTCCAGGCCGGTCGGGATCGGCGGCAGGTCCATCACGTCGCCGGTGGAATCACCGTCCGTCGACGGGTCCGGCGCGCCTATCTTGGCGGCCAAGATCTCGTAGGCCGACTGTTTGTCGACGGTCTGGCCGTACTTGAGGAACAGCGGGCTGGCCTGGGCGGCGGCCTTGATGTAGTCGTTGCCGATGGTGGCCATCAGCGACCGCGGCGAGCGCATCAGCGTCCAGGCCACCGGGGTGGGCGCACCGCGTTCGGATAGCACGGTGACGATCGCCTCGCCGATGCCCAGCGACGTCAAATCCGAAGCAAGATCGTAGAACTCGGTCTTGGGATAGGTGCGCACGGTCTTGGCCAGCGCTTGCTGATCGTCGGGGGTGAAAGCGCGCAGCGCGTGCTGGATGCGGGCACCCAGCTGGGACAGCACGTCGTTGGGGATGTCGGTGGGCAGCTGGGTGCAGAAGAACACGCCGACACCCTTGGAGCGAATCAGCTTCACCGTCTGCTCGACCTGATCCATGAACGCCTTGGAGGCGTCCTTGAACAGCAGATGCGCCTCGTCGAAGAAGAACACCAGCTTGGGCTTGTCGACGTCGCCGACCTCGGGCAGGTAGCTGAACAGGTCGGCCAGCACCCACATCAGGAAGGTGGAGAACATCACCGGGCGCGACGCCTGATCGCCCAGCTCGAAGAGACTGATGATGCCGCGGCCCTTGTCGTCGAGCCGCAGCAGGTCGGCCGGTTCCAGTTCAGGCTCACCGAAGAAGGTGTCCCCGCCGTCAGACTCCAGGTTGATCAACGCGCGCAGGATCACCCCGGCGGTCTGGCTGGACACCGCTCCCAGCGCTTTGAGCTGAGCCTTGCCCTCGTCGGTGTTGGTGAGGAAGGTGATCACCTCACGCAGGTCTTTGATGTCCAGCAGCGGCAGGCCTTGCTGGTCGGCGTAGTGGAAGATCAGGCCGAGACTGGATTCCTGATTCTGGTTGAGCCCCAAGACTTTTGATAGCAGGATCGGGCCGAACGTGGAGATCGTCGCGCGCACCGGAACACCGATGCCACCGGTGCCCAGCGACATGAACTCGACCGGGAACGGGGTGCCCACCCACTGGTCGCCGGTCTCGGTGGCGCGCTGAGTGATCTTGTCGCTGGATTCACCGGGCCGCGACAGGCCGGACAGGTCGCCCTTGAAGTCGGCCATCACCACCGGCACGCCGGCCGCCGAGAGTTGTTCGGCGATCAGCTGCAGAGTCTTGGTCTTGCCGGTGCCGGTGGCGCCGGCCACCAGGCCGTGCCGGTTCATCATTGCCAGCGGAATGCGGATCTGAGCCGTCGGGTCGGCCGTGCCGCCCACCATGACCGAGCCCAGGTCCAGCGCCTGGCCGGTTGTTTCATAGCCGGCGGCAATCTGCTGAGCAGGAGTCGCTGTCGAATCCGTCATGGGACCCTCCCGTGCGTTGATGGAGCAGTTCGGCCGATAAGACCTTACTTGGCTGTCTGCCGCGCCCGACGACGATGCGGGACGAGTCGTCCCGAGGAGAAGTCGGGCCATCAGGCATAGGGTTGACCGCTGTGCGCGATGAATTGGTATGGATCGACTGTGAGATGACGGGCCTGGACCTGCGTTCGGACCGACTGATCGAGATCGCCGCGTTGGTGACCGACGCCGAGCTCAACGTCTTGGGCCAGGGTGTCGACGTGGTGATTCACACCGACGACGCGGCGCTGGACAACATGGTCGAGGTAGTCGCCAAGATGCACAGCAGTTCGGGCCTCACCGAGGAGGTTCGGACCTCGACCATCGACCTGGCCACCGCCGAGCAGATGGTGCTCGATTACATCCGCGAGCATGTGAAGTCCGCGAAAACCGCTCCGCTGGCGGGCAATTCAATCGCCACCGACCGCGGATTCATCGCCCGCGACATGCCGAAGCTGGACGACTACCTGCACTACCGGATGATCGATGTCAGCTCGATCAAGGAGCTGTGCCGACGCTGGTATCCGAAGATCTATTACGGGCAGCCGGAGAAGGGTCTGGCGCACCGCGCGCTGGCCGACATCCAGGAGTCGATCCAGGAGTTGCGGTACTACCGGCGCACCGCGTTCGTCCCCCAGCCCGGGCCGTCTACCAGCGAGATCGCCGAGGCCGCGGCCGAGTTGGACGGGTCAGGGGATGCCAGCGTGGAAATAGATTCGGCCGGCGGCGCTACAAGCGGCTAGGATCGGTCACGCCGCTTCATGCGGCGATGGTGGCTGTAGTTCAGTTGGTAGAGCACCAGGTTGTGATCCTGGCTGTCGCGGGTTCGAGTCCCGTCAGCCACCCCGGAAAAGCGAGAGCCGCTCCCGCCTCAGGCAGGAGCGGCTCTCGTCGTGAAGCGGTCTTTCAAGCCCGGCCTACTAGCCGCGGCCGCCGCGGCTGGCCCGCGCCGCGTGCGAACGCGGGGATGACGCAGGTGCGGCAGTCGCGGTGTCGGTGGGCGCATTCTCGGACAGCGCTGCCGGCGGCGTCACCGGAGCCACTGGCTCAATCTCAGCCTCGACAACCGGGGCTGCCGGCACTTCGGCCTCAACGACCGGGGCAGCGTCGGCGACCTCGACCGGCGCGGCCGTAGGCACTTCGGCCACCGGCGCTTCGGCCACCGGGGCTTCGACTGCCGGAGCGTCGGTCACCGCGGGGGCCTCGGCCACCGGAGCCTCCACCACCGGGGCGGCGGAAACTGGAGCGGACGCTGCCGGCGCCTCAGCCACCGGCGCAGCCGCATCGGCCTGACCCACCACCGGCTCCGCCGGCGAAGACGGCTCGGCGGCCGCTTCGGACCGCAGGGCAGCGGCGCTACGGACAGACGATGCCGTATCCGGCTCGGCGGCGACGTCCGGCTCGGCGGCAACCTCAGCGGGTGCGGCCTGCACCGCAGCGGCCGACGGTGCGACAGTCAGCGCGACCGCAGCAGCCGGGAACACGCCAGGGAGGAATCGGTTCAGCGCGTCCATGATCGCGTCGATGGCCGGTGAGGCGTCCACGCCGAGCACCTTCTGCACCGCCGACTGGATAATCTCGGGCAGCGGTCCGAGAACGTTGTTGGACAGGAACGACAGGAACTCGCTGGCGACGTTCTGTACCGCCCGGGTGACCGCCTGCATCGGGGCGGCCAGGACGTCCTTCAGCGACTGGATTGCCGTGGGGAAATCCCCGGCTCCGAGTGCTTTCCCCACAGTGCCGATCAGCTCGGGAAGCGCTGCACTGAGTTGGCCGATGATCCCCTCCGAGCCGAAGAGCAATCCGGTCACCGCCGTGCCGACATACGAGACCAAACTCCCCAGATTGGCAGTCACCAGAGGCAGCGCCTGGTTGACGACCTCAGCCACGACCGCGTTCACCAGCCCGCTGACCAGGCCGGTGAGCGGCGAGGCACTGCCGAACGCGTTCTGCAGTATCGGCAGAATCTGGAGAATCTGATCGGTCGGCAGGCTGTTGACGATGCTGTTGAGCGACTGGCCGCCACCGAACAGGTTCTGCACCACCGAGAGGATCTGGCCGATCGGCAGGTTGATACCGGTTAGCGCTACTTCGGCGACTGCCTGAGCCGGCAGCTCGGCGGCCCGCAGCGAAGCACTGGGCGCCACGGGCGACAGGCCGATTGCGGTGGCCCCGACGACGGCCGCCATTCCGGCGGTCAGGTAAGAGCGAATTGAAATCTGCATTTCCGGTTCTCCATTCCTCGGAGCGGCTGCTGGGCGCGATGCGCGCTTCTCTGAGGCTAGCCAGCACGCCGGGCCGGGGCCGGTTGAATACGCAAAATTTACTTGTTGGCGTTGCCGGCCTTCCACTGCTGCCACGGGATGTTCCAGTCCCCCAGGCCCTCCACACCGGACAGCGGCGGGCCGACGGTGCCGCGCACCTCCACGACGTCACCGCGCTTGGTGTTCTCGTAGAACCACTGCGCGTTCTCCGGGCTGACGTTCAGGCAGCCGTGACTGGTGTTGGCGTTGCCTTGCGCGCCGATCGACCACGGCGCCGAATGCACGTAGATGCCGCTGTAGGACATCTGGGTGGCCCAGTCGACTTCGAGCCGATATCCGTTGGGCGAGTTGGACGGAACCCCGTACGTCGAGGAATCCATGATGAGGTGCTGGTGGCGGTCGCCGATGATGTAGATGCCGTTGTTGGTCGGGGTGCTGTCCTTGCCCATTGAGGTCGGCATGGTCTTGACGACCTCGCCGTTACGCCGGATCGTCAGCGTCTTGGTGGCGTCGTCGGCGGTCGCGACCAGCCGGTCGCCGATGGTGAAACTGCTCGTTAGATTCTCCTGGCCGTACAGCCCCTCGCCGAGGTCCACACCGAAGGTGTCGACTTTGACGGTCACCGTGGTGCCGGGCGCCCAGAAGTTCTCCGGACGCCAGCGGACCTCGCGGTTGCTCAGCCAGTAGAACGCGCCTTGGACCGGCGGCTCGGTGGTCACCGTGATGGCCTTTTGGGCGGCCGCCCGGTTGGGGATGTTCTCGTCGAAACGCACGGCGATCGGCTGGCCGACGCCGACCACCTGCCCGTCGCCGGGGCTCAGGTAGGGCATGGTGAGGTTGGCCGGCGAGTGCGACTTGAAGTTGATCGACTCGGTGGCGATGCCGCCGAGCCCCAGCGACCGCACGGTGATGGTGTAGTTGGTGTTGTAGCTCAGCGGTTTGGTGGTCGACCAGCTCAGGCCGTCGGCGCTGACCTTGCCCGCCACCGGTTCGCCGTCACCGTCGAGCATGGTGACCGAACCGATGACGCCGCCCTGGACGGTCAGCGTGACCGGCTTGTCGACGGGTACGCCCACGGCACCGTCGGCGACGGTGGCGGTCAGTTTCGGCACCAGCAGGTCGCTGTAGGGGGTTCCCTTGTCGGCCAGCACCTTGGGTTCGGACTGCTGGGCGCCGCAGCCGCTGACGCCGGCTATCGCGGCGACCATGACCAGCAGCAGCGCCATCCAGGAACGCAGGCGTGACCGGCCAGCCGGTCCGACGTTGCGCATCCTGCGCTCCAACCCTCACTTCGGCTGCGGGGTGAGCCCGCATGGTCTTGACCATTCTAAGGTTTGTCACAGACACCGCGCGACCGCGCAGGTCAGCGGGGTTATCGCACCTCCGGGGGCATCCCGGGCCGCTGAAGAGCATCTGATTTCAACTAACCGGCGGCGGCCTGTTATTGTCGCTGGCACGCGCCGTTAGCTCAGTTGGTAGAGCAGCTGACTCTTAATCAGCGGGTCCGGGGTTCGAAACCCTGACGGCGCACCAGGTCAGAGACGGTTTTCGCAATTACTGCTGCCCTCAGTATTGCACTCTTCCGGCGGACCCCCACTCCCCAGCACCCGACATCCGGTCGATCAGCGACCGCTTGAGTTCGGGGCGGCTGGCCGCCACCAGGGTGAACAACGCCGAGCGGGCCAACAGTTGCGCGGGTGACGAACGCAGCAGCGACGGGCCGCCGCAGGCGGCGACCAGTACCCCGGTGGCCCGGGTGGCCAACTCGCAGCCCTCGGCGCGGGCGGCCAACAACGCGGCGCCGTCACCGGCGCTCAGGGCGGCATCCAACCGAGCCCGCACCGCGTCGGCCTCACCGCGCAGCGCCGCCGCGGCGGCCGTCTCCCCCGCGTCGTCGAGCAGCCGCACGCATCGGCTCACCAGGCCGAGGGGCAGCGTGGCGTTGAGCCGCGAGCCAAAGTGCTGCACCGACATGAACTGTTCGCGGGATACCCGGCTGACGATCCGCTCGTCGGGGATCATCAGCCCGTCGACCCGCAACGCCACCGTCTGCGCGGCGTCGGCCACAAACAGCGGTTGCGCCGTCACCTCGGTGATGCCCGGTTGCACCTCGGCGTCGATCAGGCCGGCCACGATGTCCCCGGTGTCCACATCGCCGGCCGAGATCTGGATGACGTCGATGATCCCCCAGCCGGTGACGAACGGGGCGTGTCCGGACAGCAGCCAGCCGCCGTTGACCCGCTGCGCGCGCATCCGGGGCGGTACCGGCACGGCCCCGGCGTAGGCGACGCCGCCACGAATTCGCCCGGCGATCGCGCCGGGAACCGTCTGGTCACGCAGGGCCTGGTTGTCGGTAGTCGCCAGCGCCCGCAGCATCCCGTGGTGCTGCACCCAGGTGAACGCGGTGGCCAGGCATCCGCCGGCCATCGTCTCCAGGATCTCGACGAGCTGCGGCAGGCTCAGCTCGGGACCGCCGACCTTGGCCGGCGCGGCGATGCCGTACAGCCCGGCCCGCGCCATGGCGTCCCAGTGGGTGTCCGGGATGCGCCCGGTCCGGTCCACCTCCAGCGCCGCGGGAAACAACACGTCGTCGGCGATCCGGTGGGCCTGTTGGATCAGGTTCGATGCCGTCACCGGAACGGCTGGTTGCCGTAGTGATCCAGATGCACCACCTCACCGATCGGCGGACGGGTGGTGGGACCGTAGCGCCCCTTGGCCCAGCCGATCGGGATGAGGCACACCGGGACGATGCTGCGCGGCAGCCCGAGGATGCGCCGCACCGAGGGCGCCCACCAGACCGGCAGCGTCTGCAGTGATGCCCCCAGCCCGACCGCACGGCAGCCCAGCAGCAGGTTCTGCACCGCCGGGAACACCGAGCCGTAGAAGGAGGACACCGAGATCTGCGGATGCCCGACGGCCCGGTGCTTGAGGTTGCGCCGGTAGCAGGGAATCACGTACACCGGCAGCCGCTCGAAGTTCTCGGCCTGCCACTGCCCCGGCGCCATGGCCCGCAGCTGCTGCGCGTCGCCGCGGGCCTGGCGGGCGACGATCGGGTTGTACAACCGGTAGATGCGCCGGTAGAGCTTGGCCAGTTTGGCCTTCTGATCCGGGTCCTCCACCACCATGTAGAGCCAGTCCTGGCTGTTGGAACTGGTGGGCGCCTTCAGTGAAAGCTCCAGCAGCGGCAGCAGCACATCGTGGGACACCGGCTCCAGCTGCAGACGGCGCACCGCCCGCTGGGTGCGCATCGCCTCGGCCATCGGCATGCCGAGCCGGGCCAGCGCCTCGGCCGGGTCCGGTGGGACGAACGTCGCCGGGTCATCGGGGTTGCGGCTTGGCTCAGTCATGAATCGATGATCCTCCGTCACCGGCGGTCGCGGTGGCGGTACGGTGCTGTCCATGTCCAGACGGGACCCGCTCAGCCGCCGGCGCATGCTGTCGCTGACCGGCGCGGCGCTCGCCCTGCCGGCGGCCACGCTTTTGACCGCGGGTGCCAGCGCGCGCCGACCCGTCACCGCCGCGCCCGCCGACCCGGCTGTCGCCTGGGCACCGGAGCTAGTGACCGTCAGCGGACCCGGATTCCCGGTCCCCTACGGCCATTACGTCGTCGCGCCGAATCCCGCCGAGGAGCAGACCCTGCTGGCCGCGCAGCGTTCGGTGCGCTACGCGCTGCCGCCCGGGGTGGGCTCCGAGCGCGGGTTGCAGGTCAAGACCATCTTGGCCAAGCGGGCGATCAGCGCGGCCTTCCCGGAGATCCGCGACATCGGCGGGATGCGGGCCGACTCCCTGCACTGGCATCCCGACGGGCTGGCCATCGACGTAATGATCCCGAACTACTTCACCCCGGAGGGCAGGGAGCTGGGTGATCGGGTCGCCGAGTTCGCGTACATGAACGCCGAACGGTTCGGCATCATCCACATCATCTGGCAGCAGACGTTCTTCCCGATCGACGGTGCGCCGCCGAACCTGATGCCCAACCTCGGGTCGGTCGACGCCAATCACTACACCCACGTGCATATCGCCACCCAGGGCGGCGGGTACCCCACTGGCATGGAGAGTTATTTCGGCTGACCGGGCGTATTAGCGCCAGTCCAGCTCGAGCTCCCGCTGACGGCGCCGTCGGCCGGGCAGGATGAACCGGAGCACCCTCCGCAAGACAGCCAGCCCGAACAACGCGCCGATACCGGCCAGCGTCGCCTTGACCGCCGGTTGGTTGACGAACCCGACCGCTTTGGCCTTGACGTCGTCAGCGACCCGCTGCGGGTTGGCCCGCTCGGCCAGCGAGTCGACGGTCGTCGCCAGACGCTCGCGCGCCGCGGCGATGTCCTGCTTGATGAGCTCGGGATCCCGCTCGGCCACTTGAGTCCTCACTTCCACCGTCGGTGATACCTCTAACCTAGAGCAACGCGAGGCCGTAGAGGTCTCGAAGGGCGTAGCCAATGAAGGGATGAATCCGTGAGCGAACCCGTGCGACTGGACGTGGGCGACAAGGCGCCGGCGTTCAGCCTGACCGACGCCGACGGCAAGACCGTCAAGCTGGCGGACTTCAAGGGCCGCAAGGTCATCGTCTACTTCTATCCGGCGGCTTCCACGCCCGGCTGCACCAAACAGGCCTGCAATTTCCGGGACAGCCTGGCCCAGCTCAACGGTGTGGGCATCGACGTGCTGGGCATCTCGCCGGATAAGCCGGAGAAGCTGGCCAAGTTCCGTGATGCCGAGTCGCTGACCTTCCCGCTGCTGTCCGACCCGGACAAGACGACGCTGACCGCCTGGGGCACCTTCGGGGAGAAGAAGATGTACGGCAAGACGGTGCACGGGGTCATTCGGTCGACCTTCCTGGTCGACGAGAAGGGCAAGATCGCCGTCGCCAAGTACAACGTCAAGGCGTCCAACACCGCGTCATTGATCGAGAAGATCATCGACGGCAGCGCGTAAGCCCCCCGGCTACGGTCGGCCCCGGCGGCGGCGCCACAGGCCGATCCCCACCGACACGACGCCCGCCGCGAGCGACAGCCAGGCGAGCGGGATCAGCGCGAAAGGTTCGTGTAGCCAGCCGTTCTCGTCGACATGGGAACCGATGAGGTTAAAGGCCACCATCAGCGCGACGGCCAGCGCCAGCAGCACACCGCCCAGCAGCAGGGGTCCGCGGCCGCGACGGTGAACATTCGGCATGCCGCCCAGGGTAAAGAGCGGGCGGCGGGCTCCTCGGGCGAATTCGGCGCGCGGGACGAAACGGTGGCGAGGCGACGCGGAGAGGAACACAGAGTCACCAGCGGGGGCGATCACGCGGTCGCGGTGGCGTTGCTTCGAATCCTGTTGACCGCGATGAGGAAAAGCTCGTGCTCGTCGCCCCGCCGAAACAGCTGAGCGGCCCGGTCGATCAGCTCGTCGGGGACGGGGACACCTTCGTCTCCCGACACCAAAAGAGCTTGGAGGATCGCCCCTTCGGACTCGCCATGATCGTAGAGACACTCAACATCGAACTCGAAGTCGCTGAGCTTCGTTTCCAGGGTGGTGCGGAATTCCTCGAACAAGACGCTGATCTCGTCATCGGTCACGGTCCACCACCTCCTGGAACTTCCTGTCTCCGCGATGAGGATGCTTCACCGGCCCGGGCCTTCTACCTGGTCGAACAGTCCGTATCCCTTTGCCCCTCATAGGGTACGCCTGCACACTCTCTGGCCGGGCGGAGCCGCCGTCGACAGTCCACCGCGCCTCGATCAACACCCCGTTGACTGTACGACGCACCGCCCTGGCCTTCCCTCGCGCAGGCATGCAGTAGATGGGCGATTCGATCGTGTCGCGGATGGCGTCGACGATCTGCTGATCGGTCCACGACTTCGGGAACACCGACGCCCGCGGCTTTATCGAATCCCAGCGATGGCCGCGGCGGTCCCCCACGATGTGCACCTCATCATCGTCACGCCATCCGTACAACACATGCCCGGGCATCCGCGTCAACTCCGGCAGCGGCTCCGGCTTCCCGTCACGGTCTCGATAGACCGACGACCAGGCCACACCGTCGGCGTCCAACCGGCGGTAGACCGGCGTCCTGACATGCGGAATCTCCGGCCACCACCCCGGCGCATCGGCATCCACACCCGCAGCATGCCGCCATCACCTGGAATAGGTCGACGGTGACGGTCTGGGCTGTGGATAAGGAGGAACGCCGACTTCAGGGCTGCGGCTCGACGGCGTAGATCAGCCGGGCGAACTGGCCGTAGGCGCATGCCGAGACCAGCCGCAGCCGGTCCGGGCCCACGGTCCTGGGCAGCAACGGGGCACCGCCGCTCAACGCCGCCGGCGCGATCGACAGCCTGATCTCGTCCAATGCGCCGGCATCGAGGAATTGTCCGACGAGTTCGCCGCCGCCGACCACCCAGATGTCACCGTCGCCTGCGGCCTGCCGGATCGCCGGCAGCACGTCGGCCACAGCACCGGAGACCAGGCGCACGTCCGCCCCGGCCGGCACCGGCAGCTGCCGGGTGGTGAACACGAAGGTCGGCTTGTCGCCGTAGAGCTGTTGCCAGCGCTCCGGCCGATTCAGCAAATCTTCGTAGTCGAGAACCCATTGGTAGGTCGTCGACCCTTCCACCATCACCGCCGCGCCGGTGGGGATCAACTTGTCCTCGGGAAGCCCGGTGTCGTCGACCGCGAACAACCAATCCAGCGAGTTTTCGGGACCGGCGATCCAGCCGTTCAGCGTGGTCGCGGTGTCGAAAATGATTTGTCCCACGATCGGGGAAACTAGCCCAGCTCGGCCAGCAGCAGCGCTTCGGCGACGGCGGCGCGTTCCAGCACACCCAGGTCCAGGCTTTCGTTGTTGCCGTGCGCCTGGGTGTCGGGGTCTTCGACGCCGGTGACCAGCAGGGTGGCCTCCGGAAAGGCCGTCGCGAACGCGGCGACGAACGGGATCGAGCCACCCATCCCGATCTCCACCGGCGCCACTCCCCAGGCCTGGCGGAACGCCGTGCGGGCGGCGTCGTAGACAGATCCAGCGGTGTCGATGGCCGCCACTTCAAAAGGCTCGCCCACCTCGCCGGGGGTGACGGTGACCTGCGCGCCCCACGGTGCGTGCTCTTCGAGGTGACGACGCAGCGCGTCCAGGTGCGCGGCGCCGTCCCCACCGGGGGCCACCCGCAGGCTGACCTTGGCGCTGGCCCGCGGGATCAGGGTGTTGGACGCCTGGGCGATCGGCGTGGTGTCGATGCCGATGACGGTGATCGACGGTTTGGCCCACAGCCGCTGGGCCACCGTCCCGGTGCCGATCTCGCTGACCCCGTCGAGCAGCCCGGATTCCTCGCGCACCCAGTTGGCTTCCCGATCGAACGGGGCGGCACCGGCCTGGTGCAGGCCGGCCACCGCGACGTCACCGGCGTCGTCGTGCAGGCTGGCCAGCAGCCGGACCAGCACGGTCAGCGCGTCGGGCACCACCCCGCCCCACAACCCGGAGTGCAGTCCGTGGTCCAGAGTGGCCACCTCGACCACGCATTCGGCCACCCCGCGCAGCGACACGGTCAGCGCCGGCACCTCGGTGGTCCAGTTCTCCGAGTCGGCGATCACGATGACGTCGGCGGCCAGCTCCGAGCGATACACCTCCAGCAGCCGGCCCAGCGACGGCGAGCCGGTCTCCTCCTCGCCTTCGACGAAGACCGTCACCCCGACCGGCGGGTTGCCGCCGTGCGCCCGGAACGCCGCCAGGTGCACGGCGATCCCGGCCTTGTCGTCAGCGCTGCCCCGGCCGTACAGCCGGCCGTCCCGCTCGACCGGCGTAAAGGGCGGCGAATCCCAGTGCGCCACATCGCCTTCGGGTTGTACGTCGTGGTGGGCGTAGAGCAGTACGGTCGGCGCTCCGGGTGGGGCGGGATGCCGGGCGATGACGGCCGGGGCGCCGCCCTCGCTGACCACGTCCACCTCGGGGAAGCCGGCATCGCGCAGCAACTCGGCGACCCGCTGCGCGCAGCGGTACACCTCGGCGCGCCGGGCCGGGTCGGCCCACACCGATTCGATGCGCACCAGATCTTCCAGATCGCGCCGGACCTCGGGCAGCACGGCACGCACCGCCTCGATCAGGTCGGTCATGCTCCCGTCGCCTCGGGCGTCTCCAGGATGGCCACCGCGGCGGCGGTGTCGCCTTCGTGGGTCAGCGACACATGGATCAGCACGTCGGCCAGGTGTTCGGCGATCGCCCCGGACAGCCGGACCTTGGGACGGCCCCACATGTCGGTGATCACCTCGATGTCGCGGTGGATGCCCTCGGGCAGCACCGGACGCTGGGCGAAGCGCGACCCCGACCACGCCTTGATGACGGCTTCCTTGGCGGCCCAGCGGGCGGCCAGATGCCGTGCGGCCAGCGAGCTCTTGTCCGCGGCGTCGCGGCGCTCACCGGGGGTGAAGGTCTCGGCGAACACCGTGCCGGGCTGATCGACCTGTTCGGCGAAATCCGGTATCGACACCAGGTCGATGCCCACTCCCACGATCGCCACGCGCAGACCTTAGCCGACGCGACGATCAAGCGGCTGGAAAGCCGCGATGAGGAGCGAGGCAATCAAACACCGCCGACGGCGACGATCAAGCGGCTGGAAAGCCGCGTTGAGGAGCGTCGCAATCAAGCACAGCGGAAGGGACGGCGCTCGACCGTCAGATCGAGTACGCCCCGTCGCTGCCGAGTCGCGCCGCCGGATCCAGCAGCATCGCTGCTTCCTGCGGCTTCTCGGGTGCGTCGTGATCGAACCGACGGTCGGCCGGGCGCTCGTACATCGGGCGTCCGCCGGCCATCGCCGAGGCCAGCCGCCGCTGCCCGGCCAGCACCCGGGCCTGCGCCCGCTCCTGGTAGTCCCGGCGCTGCTCGGCGTCCAGAGTGGCCAGGAAGGCCTGCGGGTGCACCAGCGCCACCAGGCCCGACACATGCCCGAAGCCGAGGCTGGTCAGCATGCCGGCCTTGAGCGGGAATCGCTCACCCAGGTGCAGCGCTTCGCGCACCCACACCAGGTGCTTGGCGCTGGCCAGTTCGTCATCGACGCAATCCAGGCTGCGGTTGGGCGGGATGACGCCGTCGCGCAACACCTGGCACAGCCCGATGGCTTGGAACACCGCCGCGCCGCCCTTGGCGTGCCCGGTCAGGCTCTTCTGCGACACCACGAACAGCGGAGCACCCGCGGTGCGGCCCAGGGCCCCGGCGAGACGCTCGTGCAGCTCGGTCTCGTTGGGGTCGTTGGCCAGCGTCGAGGTGTCGTGTTTGGAGATCACCGCGATGTCGTCGGCGCCGACCCCGAGCCGGCGCAGCGACCGGGCCAGGGCGGACTCCGGCCCACCGCGCCCGGCACCCAACGCACCCAGGCCGGGGGCCGGGATCGAGGTGTGCACACCGTCGGCGAAGCTCTGCGCGTAGGCCACCACCGCGAGCACCGGCAGCCCCATCTTCAGCGCCAGGTCGCCGCGGGCCAGCAGGATGGTGCCGCCGCCTTCGGCTTCCAGGAAGCCCAGCCGGCGACGGTCGTTGGCCCGGGAGATCCGGTTGTCGCTGATGCCGCGGGCCCGCATCATCTCGGTGTCGGCGGTGGCCGCCATGTCGGCGAAGCCGGTGATGGCGTCCTCGGTCATGTCGTCGAAGCCGCCGGCGACCACCAGTTCGGCCTTGCCGAGCCGGATCTTGTCGACGCCTTCCTCGACCGACACCGCCGCGGTGGCGCACGCGCCGACCGGGTGGACCATCGCCCCGTACCCGCCGACGTAGGACTGCATCACATGTGCGGCAACAACATTCGGCAGAACTTCCTGCAGGATGTCGTTCGGCTTTGCGGTGCCCAGCAGGTTGCCGTGGAACATGGTCTGCATGCTGGTCAGCCCGCCGATGCCGGTGCCCTGGGTGCTGGCCACCATGGTGGGGTGCACCCAGCGCATCAGTTCGGCGGGGGTGAACCCGGAGGACAGGAACGCATCGACGGTGGCGACGAGGTTCCACAGCGCCACCCGGTCGACGGCGTTGGCCATGTCGGCGCTGATGCCCCAGACCGTCGGGTCGAAGCCGGTGGGGATCTGACCGCCGACGGCGCGAGCCAGTTTGGCCTTGCGCGGCACCCGGATCTCGGTGCCGGCCTTGCGGATGACCTCCCAGTCGCCGGAGTCGCCGGCCGGGCGCACCGCGGTGTGCTCGGGGTCGGCCTGCTCGAACGCCCGAGCCTCGGCCTCCGAGGACACCACGAAGCTGAAGTCGCGGTCCAAGAACACGCTGACCAG
>CAYPTG010000011.1:15678-19404 GCA_964413455.1 uncultured Mycobacterium sp.
GGTGCAGTGGTCGGCCTTCAGCGCACCGTCGGCGACGAACTCGCGGATGCCGCAGCGCTCCAGGACGGCGTCGTGGTAGCGCTCGACGATCTGGTCCTCGGCGATCAGCTCACCGGAGGCGGCGTCGTACCAACCCGGCTTGGGGTCGTTCTCCCAGGTGATCAGCCCGGTGGTCCAGGCCAGTTCCAGCACGCCGGCCGCCGACAGCTCGCCGTCGACCTCCATCTCGAAACGGGTGCGCGAGGAGCCGTACGGGCCGAGTTCGGCGCCGCCGACGATGACCACCAGGTCGGCCGGGTCGACGTCCAGGTCGGCCCAGGCCGGGGCCGCGACGCCGCGGTGCCCGCGGGGCGGTGACGGCAGCGCCGCAATGGTGCCCTTGCGGTGCCGGCCACCGGATTTGCGTGCCGCAGAACCCATTTGCTCGCGGGCCTTGGACGCCAGCTCGGCCATGTCCAGCTCGATATCGCCGAGACCGCCGGTCAGGTCGGCCTGCACCGGCGCGCTGCCGGCAGCCACGCGGGCTTCGTCGGTGCACAGGTCGAGCAGCATCGCGGCCATCTCGTCGGTGCTGTAGGTGGTGACCCCGGCTTCTTCGACCGCGTCGACGATGGCGTCGTTGTGACCCATCAGGCCGGTGCCCTTGGTCCAGCCGATCAGCGCGTGGGCGAGGGTAACCCGCCCGGCCCACGACGATTCGGCGCTCCAGCGGGACACCACGGCATCGAGTGCGGACTTGGATTCGCCGTAGGCACCGTCGCCGCCGAACATCCCGCGGTTGGGCGAGCCGGGCAGCACCACATGCAGCCGGGAGGCGATATCGCGGTCGGCGCCGATTGCCGCGCACCCGCCGATGAGCCGTTCGACGGCCCACAGCAGCACCTTCATTTCCATCTCCGACCGCGACCCGGCCTCGGACAGATCACCGGTCACCCGGGGTGCCGCGAACGGGAACAGCAGAGTCGGGTTCTGCGCATCCTTGACGTGAATGGCTTGCGGCCCAAGGTTTTCGGTCTGCTCGTTGCCCACCCAGTCGATCAGCGCGTCGATGTCGGCGTAGGAGGCCATGTTGGCCGGCACCACCCACAGGGCGGCGCCGTGGCGGGCGTGGTCGCGGTAGAGCGACTTGTAGAACGCCAGCCGCTCGTCGTCCAGCCGGGAGGTGGTGGCGATGACGGTGGCCCCGCCGTCGAGCAGCCGGGCGGTCACCGCAGCGGCGATCGATCCCTTGGACGCACCGGTGACGACGGCGATCTCGTCGGCGTACCGGCCGGCGGCCGGGTTCTGCGCGCCGGTGGCGATCCGGCCGTACAGCGTGGCGTGCACGGCCCGGCCTTCGGCCAGCGCCCGGGCGCGCCACCATTCGGCTTGGGCGGCAACGGTGTCGCCGGCACCCTCGAAGCGCTCGGCCGACCCGTCGACGTCGAGGTCACTGTCCTCGGTCAGCCACAGCCGGGCCAGGTCTTCTCGGGCGCTGGCCCAGCGGTCATCCAGCAGCACCGCTTTACGGGAGTCGAACACCGGCGCGACCAGCCGCGGCCAGTCGGCGCCGAGTTCGGCGGTGACCAGGTCGAGCAGTTCGGTGTCGGTGGAGCCGGATGCCGCGCTGACCGGGGTGTCCAGGCCGAGCCGACCCAGCACCATCCGAGCGGCCGAGGCGAGCACCCCGTCCGGGCCGGTGACCTGCTCGGCGAACGCGTCCAGGGCGGCCGAGTCGACCACCCCGCCGCCGGCGGCACCGGTCGACGGCAACGCGACCGCGACACCGCGGCGGGCCGCCACGGCGGTCACCGCGGCGTCGATGGCCTTGTCCACCGCGGCGGCGTCGCTCAGCGCGCCGTCGGTCAGGCCGCCCAGCGGGCCGCCGCGCACGCTGCTGCCCTCACGGGTACCCAGCGCAAGTTCCACGGTGACGTGCTTGGCCCAGCCCGGGCCGAGTTCCCAGGTCTTGGCGACCCGGTCGGCCACCACGCCGGGCCGCTTACCGGACGGCCCCAGCGCGGTGCGCAGCTGGTCACCGACGGCGTCGGTGAGCACCGGGCCGAACGGCTTGTAGGTGCGGGCCAGCTTGGCGACCTGCCCGCGCAGCGCGGTGAGGTCGGCTTCGGCGGCGCCGTCGATGGCACCCAGGTTGAGCTCGGAGCCCAGGTCGACCAGCAGCTGGTTGCGCCGCGAGGACGCGCCGTCGGTGATCGACTCGATGGAGTCCAGCGACTCGATCTGGTCGATGCGCATCTTGGTGGCCAGCGCGATCAACGCCAGGGTGGCGTCGGCGGCATCGAAGGCGATGTCATCGGGGCGCGCCGCGCCAGGGGCCGCTGCCGGGGCAGCTGCCGGTGCGGCTGCGGCAGCAGCAGCTGGTGCGGCAGCCGCGGTTTCGGCCGGAGCCGACGCGGGAGCCTCGTCCTCCGGCCCGGTATCCGGATCCTCGTCGGTGGCGAACAGCACCGCGGCGTCGCGCTCGCTGTTGAGCACTTCGACTGTGCTGTAGGCGAATTCGGGCAGCCGCAGGGTGTTGCGGGCCAGCCCGGCGACGGTCGGCGCCGAACGCACCCCGATCTCGACGAACCGCTCGACACCCAGCCCGCCGGCCGCCTCTTCGGTGAACAGCAGATCCTGGGTTTCGATCCAGCGCACCGGGCTGGCGAACTGCCAGGCCAGCAGTTCGATGACCAGTCGACGGCCAAGTTCGTTGCGCCGCTGGGTGATCCAGGTGTCGTAGTCGGCCAGGATCTCGTCCAGCGGCTCGGCCGGAACCAGGTCGCGGACCTCCTGGATGAAGTCGCGGTCGTAGCTGAACAGCCGCGGCACCAGGTTGGGGATGTAGCGGCCGATCAGCACCGCCGGGTCGGCATCGGCGGGCATGATCCGTTCCAGCGAGCGACGGAACTCGTCCACCCCGACGCGCAGCACGTCGGAGTGGAACGGCACGTCGATGCCGGGCACCTGGATGTAAGCCCTTCTGCCACCGGTGATTTCCTGGCGCCGCTCGATCTCCTCCTGCAGCGCATCGAGTCCGGCGACGGTGCCGGCGATGGCGTACTGCGAACCGCGCAGGTTGTAGTTGACGATCTGCAGGAATTCACCGGTGCGTTCGGCGATGTCGGCGACGAACGCCTTGACGTCGGCGTCGTCCAGGTCGATCTGGGACGGCCGGATCGCCGACAGCCGGTAGTTGGACCGGCCCATTTCGTCGCGCGGCACGATGTCGTGCATCTTGCTGCCGCGGTGGAACACCACTTCCAGCAGCGCCTCAAGCTCGTAGACCCCGGTGACGCAGGCCAGCGCGGTGTATTCGCCGACCGAGTGTCCGCAGGCGATGGCGCCTTCGACGAAGGCGCCCTGCTCGCGCATCTCGGCGACCTGGGCGGCGGCCACGGTGGCCATCGCCACCTGGGTGAACTGGGTCAGATACAGCACCCCTTCCGGGTGCTGGTAGTGCTCGCCGCGGGCGATCAGGGTGGTCGGGTTGTCGCGCACCACATGCAGCACCGAGAAGCCCAGGGCCTCCCGGGTGTAGGCGTCGGCGCGGTCCCACACGGCGCGGGCCGCCTTGGAGCGCGAGCGCACCTCCATCCCCATGCCCTTGTGCTGGATGCCCTGGCCGGGGAAGGCGTAGGCGGTCTTGGGGGCGCCCAGCCGTGCGGTGGCCGACATCACCAGTTCGCCGGCGACCTTGGCGGTGACTTCCAAAACCTCTGCGCCCAAGTCGATTCCGACCCGGTC
>CAYPTG010000012.1:0-14755 GCA_964413455.1 uncultured Mycobacterium sp.
GGCCTGCACTTCGAAGACATCCGCAAACTGCTCAAGGTCATCAATGGCCTTGTCGACAAAGGCAATTCGGTGATCGTCATCGAACACAACCTGGACGTCATCAAGACCTCGGACTGGCTCATCGACATGGGACCCGAGGGCGGCGCCGGCGGCGGGACGGTGGTCGCCCAGGGCACACCCGAGGACGTCGCGGCCAGCCCGGATAGCTATACCGGAACGTTCCTGGCTGACCTGCTGGGCGCGCCGGCCACGTCGAAGCGGACGCCGCGGCGCCGTAAGGCCAGCGCCTGATCGTCAGAACAGGTTGTTGGTGTACTGCTCGTCGACGATGTCGTGCAGCGCGTCGGCCATACCGCCGAGCGCCGCGTTCATCTTCGCCGCGCCTTCGGCGATGGACAGGGTGTAGAAGTCCCCGCCCATGGTCAGCGCCTCGGCCAACCCCCGGTCGTTGCCGTCCCAGAGCTTTCCCCGGATAACGGCCTTGCCGCACTGGGCGAACACTTCGCGGACCCGCACGATGGTCGCCAACACCGCCGGCCGGCCCTCGGCGCTGAGCATCCCCAGCAGTTCGGGATCCTCGGTGATGAAGGCGTCACCGTTGACCCGGATGACCTCCCGGATTCCGGGCACAAAGAACACCAGGCCGACGGCGGGGTGGTGACTGATGTTCTCGTGGGTGTCGGCCAGCTTGTTGCCCGGCCGGTCCGGGATGGCCAGCGTGTAGGGATCCAGGACGCGCACCGAACCCGGCGGGTCGCCTCGGGGGCTGACGTCGAGTTGACCGTCCGCCCCGACGGTGGCCATCAGGAAGAACGGGCAGTGCGCGATGAACCGCTCGGTGAACTCGGCCACCACCGGTTCCTTCTTCTCGGCGATGAACTGTTCCGGGAATCCGATGATCTCCCGAATGCGGGCCATGGTGACCGGGGTGTACGAGTCGGCGGCCGTACGTCGCGGCGTGTCAACGGTTGTCATCTGCTCCACCTCCTCGTCGTGTGAGCTCATAGATCGAGGGTCAGCTGCGGGGTTTTCGCGCGGGACACACAAATGAACATCCGGTCGGTGGTCTCCCGTTCACTGCCGGACAAGATCTCGTCGCGGTGATCGGGAATCCCGTCGAGCACCCGCGTCTCACACGATCCGCAGATCCCGGTTCGGCACGACGACGACACCTCGATGCCGGCCTTCTCCACGGCGGCCAGGATGCTCTCGTCGGCCGCGACCTCGACTGTCTTGCCGGAGAACGCACAGATGACCTCGACGGGGTCGTTGCGCATCGGTGCCCGCGGGGCGGCTTTGAAGCGTTCCACATGCAAACTGTCGGTCGGCCAGTGTTCGACCGCGTTCTGCAGGCCGGCCAGCAGCGGCGCCGGACCGCAGGCGTAGATGCCGGTGTCGTCGCGCGGGTCGGCGAAGCATTCGGTCAGCGGAATACGGCCGACGGTGTCGGACGGGTAGGTCCGCACCCGGGGTCCGTAGCGGTCCTGGAGGTGGTTGGCGAAGGCCATCGAGGCCGCGGTGCGGCCGCTGTACAGCAGCTCCCAATCCGCACCCCAGTGCTCGGCCTGCTCAATCATCGGAAGGATCGGGGTGATCCCGATTCCGCCGGCGACGAAGACGTAGGAGTCGGCCCGACGAAACCCAAAGTTGTTGCGCGGACCGGTCAATGAGACGCGCTGGCCCGGCCGCAGGAACACGTGCACGTACTCCGAGCCGCCGCGGCTGGCGCGTTCCCGGCGGACCGCGATCTGGTAGTAGGAACGCTCGCCCACCGGGCCGCACAGCGAGTACTGACGGTCGATACCGGTCGGGAATACCAGGTCGATGTGAGCGCCCGGCGCCCACTCCGGTAGCGGTTGGCCGTCGGGGGACTGGAACTGCACTGACACCACGCCGTCGGCCTCGTAGCGCAGCTGACGAACGACGACGTCGATCGGCCTGGTGGCCGCCGAGCGTTGCGCGGCGTCGGCGGCGACTTCGGTGCTGAGTGCCATGTCCCCTCGAGTTGTTAACAATGTTAATCGCAGTACAACGTAGTAATCGGGTTGTTAACGTGTCAACCTGTGAGCCAGGATCGTCGACGGTCGGAACAGGGTGCGCCCCTTGATGTCCCGGCGGTGGTGGCCGCGGCCTTGACGTTGGTGGACGAGGGCGGCTTGGAGCGGCTGACGATGCGACGGTTGGCCGACCGTCTCGGGGTCTACCTGCCGACGATCTACCGCGTGGTCAAGGGCAAAGACGCACTCGGCGACGAGATGGCCGAGGCGATCCTGGCCAATGTCGTCAGCGCGGTGGCCGATCATGCTGACGGTGACGGGTCAGCGGGCGCCGACGCCGCTGACTGGACGGGGTGCATCCGCCGGCACGCCGTCAGCCTGCGATCGGCCCTGCTCACCCAACGTGACGGGGCCCGCATCGTCGGTGGGAACTACGCCGCCAAGCGGGCCATCGTCACTTTTGGCGACAGCCTGGTGGGGTGCCTGCAGAGCGCGGGCCTGCCGGGTGAGTACGCGCTCTGGGGCGCCGGTGCGGTGTACTGCCTGGTGTTGGGCGAGGTGCTGGAGCAGCAGGGCGCCCCCGCCGCCGAGATCGGGGCACTGCAGTCCGCTGTCGCCGCCGGCGGCTACCCGCACCTTGCGGCAGCCCCGGTTGAGCGGATGCTCGACTTCGACGCCCGCTTCGAGTTCGGCCTGGAGTTGTTAATCGCCGGCATCGGGTCCGTCGAGTCGACGATGCCGCCGCGGTAGCGGCGGAGGAGGAGCGAGACAGTCGGGTCCGTCGAGTCGACGATGCCGCCGCGGTAGCGGCGGAGGAGGAGCGAGGCAGTCGGCCCAGCTCGCTAGCTGGGATCGCGCATCGAGGCGCGGATCTGCGCGAGCTTGTCCTCGGCGGCTTTCTGCCGGGCCTCGAATTGTTCGGCGGCGGCGCGGCCCTCGGGGGTGTCTTCGGCGAGTTCGGTTGCGCCCAAAGCGGTTCCGTACCGGGTCTCGATTTTCTCCCGCACACCGTCAAGGGTGGGCACCCCCGCCGTGGTGTAGCCGACGTCAGGCTGGACCACACTCACCGGCGGCAGGCCGGAAACCGGCTCGCCGATTGCGGTCGCCGGTGCCGGCGTGATGACTGCGGTGTCTACCGGAGTTGCCGAAACTTCTACCGGGGTTGCCGAAGCTTCTGCCGGGGTTGCCGGAACGGCCGGGGCCGGTTCGGCGGTTGCCGGCTTGACTGCCGGGGCCGGTTCGGCGGTCGCCGGCTTGGCGACGGTGGGCTCCGTTGTGGGGTCGGGCGTCGGGTCTTCGGCCATAAACTTCACCGTACTCTGGCCGGCCGGTGCGCAGGGGGCGCTCCGGGGCCGGCCGCGGCGGCGATCGTCACCCCGTCCGGCTGACCCGACGTCCCGGGCAGCGGAACATCCGGCACCTCCGGAGTGCCGACCTGCGAGGCCAGCCAGGGCAGCGCCGAGGCGAACGCCCTGGCCGCGAACGGCCAATCGTGCTTGCCCGGCTGCGGTACCACCGCGCAGTCGATTCCGTGCTCGCTGCCCAGCCGGCACAGCGTGCGGGCGGCCGCGGTGGGATCGCTCTCCGGGGCGCGTTCTTTCGGTGTGTCCTGTAGCGCCGCACCGGATATCGCCGCGAGCTTGCCCGGTTCGGACACCGCGAACCAGCCCGCGACGTTGTCGTAGTCACCGTGGCGGGTGATCACCGTCGCCGGGTTCCAATCGTCGTAGGCGGCGGCGTTGCCGCCGAACAGCCGCCGGATGGTTTGGCTCTTGCTGCCGGCGTTGGGTGCGAAGTCGCCGTCGATATCGACGAACGCGCTGAACAGCTCGGGGTACTTCACCGTGAGGTTCAGCGCGCAGGTGCCGCCCGAGGACCAGCCGACGACACCCCAGTTCGCCGCGTTGTCGCTGACTCCGAAGTGCTTCACCAGGTACGGCACCACGTCCTGGGTGAGGTGGTCGGCGGCGTTGCCGCGCACCCCGTTGACGCACTCGGTGTCGTTGTTGAACGCGCCGCCGGAATCGGCGAAGACGAACACCGGGGCGTAGCCGGCGTTGCGGGACGCGAAGTCGTCGACGGTACCCACCGCGTTGGCGGCTCTGATCCAGTCCGCCGCGGTGTTGAACTGCCCGCCGACCATCAACACCGCCGGCAGCACCGGTGGGGGATTACTGGAGAAATAGGCCGGCGGCAGGTACACCAGCTCGCCGCGATGCTTGAACGTCGATGGCCCGGTGATGGTCACCGGCAGCACCTTGCCTTTGGCCGGAACCGCTTGGGAGGCAACCATGTTGGCGACTGTGGCGTTGTCGGTCTGACCGGGTAGTGGGCCTCCGGTCAGCTGTCCCCACGCGGTCTGCACGGTGGGGAAGTAGCCGACCCACAGGTTCAGCATCAGCGCGGCGCACAACGCCGATGCCGTCACCGCCAGGATCGAGACGCTGCGCCGCCACCGTCGGGCCGAACGCCAGCCCAGCACCGCCACGCCGATCGCCAGGCCGGTCAACGCCACCCAGACCCACAGCGGGTGCGGCGCCGGCTCGCCGGAGAGCCCCTCGGAGCTGATGTTCCAGTGCGTCAGCCCGACCAGCGCCAGCCCGAGCAGCGCTGCGGCCGGCAGCGCGGTGAGCAGCCAGCGGGGTCGGCGCCGGACGACGGCGGCCACCAGCAGCGCGGTGGCTAACATCTGCGCGAAGGTCGGCACCCAACCGTGCATCAGCGAGATGTGATCACCGAAGAGCCCGAACGGCTCCGCCAGTATCGTGGCGCTGCCCAGCGCGGTCGACGGTGTCACGCCTACCATCGTGACCTAGCTTTCTGAACGGCTACCTGGGTGGTTCCTGGATGTCTGCTGTAGAGGTCCGGTGCACGCAGATCAACGAGGTTTGGCCAACGGGAACGGCAATGTTTCCCGGATGCTGCGCCCGGTGATTAGCATGACCACCCGATCCACGCCCATGCCCATACCGCCGGTCGGCGGCATCGCGTACTCCATCGCCTGCAGGAAGTCCTCATCGAGCTCCATGGCTTCCGGGTCGCCGCCGGCGGCCAACATGGACTGTTGCTGTAACCGGCGGCGTTGTTCGACCGGGTCGGTCAGCTCGCTGTAGGCGGTGGCCAGCTCGACACCCCAGGCCACCAAGTCCCAGCGCTCGGCCACTCCGGGGCGGCTGCGGTGCGGACGGGTCAGCGGGGACACCGAGGTGGGGAAGTCGGTGTAGAAGGTCGGCTCTTTGGTGTGTTCCTCGACCAGGCGTTCGTAGAGCTCCAGCACCACCGCGCCGGCATCCCAGTGGGTCAGGTACGGCACCTCGGCCCCGTCGCACAACCGGCGCAGGGTGTCCAGGTCGGTGTCGGCGTCGATGTGTTCGCCCAGCGCCTCGGACACCGCTTCATGCAGAGTCTTGACCGCCCACTGCCCGGAGACGTCGACCGGCTGCAGGGCGCCGTCCTCGCCGGGCCGCATCACCACTGCGGAGCCGTTGGCGGCGATCGCCGCGTTCTGGATGAGCTCCCGGCAGCCGTCGATCCAGGTGCGGTAGTCGGCGTGCGCCTGGTAGGCCTCCAACAGGGTGAATTCCGGGTTGTGGCTGAAGTCGACGCCTTCGTTGCGGAAGGCGCGGCCCAGCTCGAATACCCGCTCCACACCGCCGACGCACAGCCGCTTGAGGTACAGCTCCGGGGCGATCCGCAGGTACAGGTCCAGGTCGTAGGCGTTGATGTGGGTTTGGAACGGCCGGGCGTTGGCGCCGCCGTGGATCTGCTGCAGGATCGGGGTCTCCACCTCCAGGAAACCCTTGTCGGACAACGTGTTCCGGATCGAGCGCAGGATCTCGCTGCGCGCCTGGATCAGGTCGCGGGCCACCGGGTTGATCGCCAGGTCGACGTAGCGGGCCCGCACCCGCGCCTCCGGGTCGGTCAGTCCCTTCCACTTGTCGGGGAGCGGCCGCAGGCACTTGCCCAGCATCCGCCACCGGCTCACCAGCACCGAGCGGGTTCCGTTCTTGCTGTAGCCCATCGTGCCGGTGACCTCGATCAGGTCCCCGAGGTCGACGACGGCGAAATCCGGTGCGTTGCTGTCGAGTTCGGACTTTTCCAGCAGCAGCTGCACATCGCCGGACCAGTCCCGCAACGTCGCGAACGTCACCCCGCCGTAGTCGCGGGCGCGCAACACCCGCCCGGACACCACCACCGAGGTGCCGTCGTCGGCGGCCACCGCGGCGGCCACCGTGTGGCTGGGCGGGCTGCCGACCGGATAGGCGTCGACGCCCTGATCCTGCAACTCTTTGAGCTTGGCCTTGCGGACCCGGACCTGCTCGGGCAGCCGCTCGTCCTCGTCGTAGTCCTCGTCGAAGGGCGCGGCGGCCGGCAGCACCGCCGCCTCCGCGGCCAGCGCACCGGCGGCCAGCTGCGGGACCGCGGGGTGGTGCCCGGTGTGCTGCTTGTTGCGCCGGGAGAACGGCAGCACCAGAAAACCTTCGGCGATCACCGAGGCCACCCCGACCCGGGGCAGCAGTCGGGCGTCCTCGTAGCAGGCGTACCGGGGTACCCACTGCGGCTGGTACTTCACGTTGGACCGGTACAGCGTCTCCAACTGCCACCACCGGGAGAGGAACACCAGCAGCGCCCGCCAGAGCCGGGCCACCGGGCCGGCGCCCAGCCGCGTGCCTTCCTCGAAGGCGGACCGGAACATCGCGAAATTCAGCGAAACCCGGTTCACCCCAATGCTTTCGCCCTGCTGCATCAGTTCGCTGACCATCAGCTCGACGGTCCCGTTCGGCGAGTGCGGCGAGCGTCGCATCACATCCAGCGACAACCCGTTGGACCCCCACGGCACGAACGACAACATGCCGGCCACCGTCTCGGTGGCGTCGTCGCTGATCGCCTCGACCAGCAGGCAGTCGCCGTCGGCGCTGTCACCCAGCCGGCCCAGTGCCATCGAGAAGCCGCGCTCGGTTTCGGTGTCGCGCCAGGTGTCGGCGAGCTTGATCGCCGCCGCCATCTCCTCGGCGGTCAGGTCGCGGTGCCGGCGCATCCGCACCGTCAGCCCGGCCCGGCGGGCCCGGGTCACGGCCTGGCGCACACCCTTCATGTCGGCGCCGGACAGCCGGAAGCGATCCGGGTACAGGATCGCCTCGTCGCCCAGCTGCAGGGCGCTCAGCCCGGCTTCCCGATATGCCTGCGCCCCATCGGAACTCGCGCCCATCACCCCTGGCGCCCAGCCGTAGTCGCTGCACCGCTCCAGCCACGCGGCGATGGCCTGCGGCCAGGATCGGGGATCGCCGATCGGGTCGCCGCTGGCCAGGCATACCCCGACCTCCACCCGGTAGGTGATGGCGGCCCGGCCGTTGGGGGCGAAGATCACCGACTTGTCCCGGCGGGTCGCGAAGTAGCCCAGCGAATCGTTTTTGCCCCAGACGTCCAACAGCCCGCGGATCGCCGTCTCGTCCGGCGCGGTCAGTGCGTTCTCGGCGCGCTGGGACTGGAACAGCACCACCGCGGCGGCCATCAGCGCCAACGCGCCGAACAACCCGAACAGCGCGTTGAGCAGGACGTGCGGCCGGCCGACGAATAGGTCTGGGCTGGCGACAACGAAACCGCTGACCCGGTTGATCGCATACGGCAGCCGGTAGTCCGGCAGCAGCGACCCGGGGAACAGTTCCAACAGTCCCCAGGCCAGCAGGATGCCGATGATGTTGCCGGCCACCAGCACCGCCAGCGCCTTGAGCAGCGCACCGCGGCGCACCTTGGCCCAGAACTCGCGGTAGGCGAGCAGCAGCAACACGATCGCCGCGATGTGGAATGCCAGGCCGGCGGCCTCGCCGATGTCTTCCCATCGGGTGCCGTCCCGCGTGGTCAGCGCGGTGACGTCCAGCACGATGGCCACTACCAGCAGGCCGATCAGCACCCACCAGGCGATGCGTTTGCGGGCCGCCAGCGCCCCGGCCATCACCGCCAGCGCGAAGGCCCAGGCGAAGCTGGTATCCGGGAAGTTGAACAGATAGCGATCGGTGAACTCGCGCGGAACCTTGGTGAGCGAGCGGATCGTCGGCGACACACTGGACAGCAGCGCCGCGGTGGCCAGCACGCCGAGGAACCACGCGGTGGCGGCGGGCACCCAATGCCACTGGGACCGGCGCCGGGTCCGGGTATTCGTGACCGTCATAGGGCGACCAGACTATCCAGAGGACTCGGCTTTCGGGCTCCGGACGGGGCGGGTGGGGCCGGTGTACTTCTCGCCGGGCCCCGATCCGGGTTCATCGGGTGCGGCGCTGGCTTCCCGGAACGCCAGCTGCAGGCTGCGCAGGCCGTCGCGCATCGGTCCGGCGTGCGGACCCAGGTATTGCCCGGCGCCGTCCAATAACCCGGCCAGCGCGGTGATCAGCCGGCGGGCCTCGTCCAAGTCGCGGTCCGCGCTGTCGTCGGGATCGGGTGCGGCCAGGCCCAGCTTCTCGGCGGCGGCGCTCATCAGCATCACCACGGCGCGGCTGATCACCTCGGCGGCGGGGACGTCTGCCAGTTCACGGACGGCCGGCTCACGGATGCCGGGATTCTCTGTCATGGCTGCTAGACTCGCATGCACGACCGTCCCGGCTCACGCCAGGACAAGGAAGTACCGTTCTGACCCCAGGTCAGGACCGAAAAGTGGAGACCACTCCCACCGCTGGCCACCCCGGCTCAGCGGTCCGGTCGCGGATACCGACGGTATCCGTTACTGCGCCTGTGCGTAGGCGGCGAGAGCCGTGATCGGTCGGTTTGGGCCCTGCTGCGTGCAGGGCCTTTCTGTTCG
This sequence comes from uncultured Mycobacterium sp., assembly GCA_964413455.1. Taxonomy (GTDB): domain Bacteria; phylum Actinomycetota; class Actinomycetes; order Mycobacteriales; family Mycobacteriaceae; genus Mycobacterium. Next base: position 8,791 of record CAYPTG010000012.1, read on the forward strand.
ATTGTCGATTGAGCAGAGTGCTGATGGTGTGGTTTTTCCGTCGCGGTCCGTGGACTGTGCTTCCACCGGACTTGGGGTAGGGCGGTCGCAACAGAACACCGACCAGGGAGGCCCCATCAGCACTGAGACACGCGTCAACGAGCGCATCCGCGTACCTGAAGTCCGACTCATCGGACCCGGCGGGGAGCAGGTGGGCATCGTGCGCATCGAAGACGCTCTCCGCGTCGCCGCGGATGCCGATCTCGACCTTGTCGAAGTAGCCCCGGACGCCAGACCACCGGTCTGCAAGATCATGGACTACGGCAAGTTCAAGTACGAGACGGCGCAGAAGGCGCGCGAGTCTCGCAAGAACCAGCAACAGACCGTCGTCAAGGAACAGAAGCTCCGGCCCAAGATCGACCCGCACGACTACGAGACCAAGAAAGGTCACGTCGTGCGCTTCCTGGAAGCGGGATCGAAGGTCAAGGTGACGATCATGTTCCGCGGTCGCGAGCAGTCCCGGCCCGAACTCGGCTACCGGCTGCTGCAGCGGCTGGCCGGCGACGTGGCCGAGCACGGCTTCGTGGAGACCTCCGCCAAGCAGGACGGCCGCAATATGACGATGGTGCTGGCGCCGCACCGCGGTGCGAAGACTCGCGCCAAGGCGGCGCAGCAGACCGTGGGCGCACCGGACCCGGTACCGGCCGGCGCCCCGGCCGACCCGGAAGCCCCGCCCGCCGAGAACTGATCCACCGAGAGAACGAGAACTGAGGACACCATGCCCAAGGCAAAGACCCACAGCGGCGCCAGCAAGCGATTCCGTCGCACCGGCACCGGAAAGATCGTGCGGCAGAAGGCGAATCGTCGCCACCTGCTGGAGCACAAGTCGTCGCGCCGGACCCGGCGGCTGGACGGCCGCACCGTGGTGGCGGCCAACGACACCAAGCGCGTCAACTCGATGCTCAACGGCTGATACGCCGTCGCGGCTGATGGCTGAGCCCCGGTGACCCGGCCGTCGCCACCGAAACTTACGAACCGAACGACAAGAGGAGTACCCCATGGCCCGCGTGAAACGCGCCGTCAACGCCCAGAAGAAACGTCGGACAGTCCTCAAGGCGTCCAAGGGCTATCGCGGCCAGCGGTCCCGGCTGTACCGCAAAGCCAAAGAGCAGCAACTGCATTCGCTGACCTACGCCTACCGCGACCGGCGTGCCCGCAAGGGTGACTTCCGCAAGCTGTGGATCGCCCGGATCAACGCCGCGGCCCGCGCCAACGGCATCACCTACAACCGGTTGATCCAGGGCCTCAAGGCCGCCGGCGTCGAGGTGGACCGCAAGAACCTCGCGGAGATCGCGGTCAGCGACCCGTCGGCTTTCACCGCGCTGGTCCAGGCGGCCCGCGCTTCGCTGCCCGAGGATGTGAACGCCCCCTCCGGTGAGGCTGCGTGACCGAACCGCTCACTGAGCGGTCTGGCACGGTCAGTGCGGCGGTCAAGCTGCACCGACGCACCGAGCGCACCGCCGCCGGTCGGTTCCTCGCCGAGGGGCCGAACCTGGTGGCCGCGGCGGCGCAGCGCGGGCTCATCGAGCGGGTATTCGTCACCGAGGCTGCGGCGCAGCGGCACAGCGCGCTGCTCGACGGCCTGGTTTTGACTCTGGTCAACGACCGGGCGATGAAGGCGCTGTCGGAAACCGTGACCCCACCCGGGTTGGTGGCGGTCTGCCGGCTGCCCGATACCAGCCTCGACGGCGTGCTGGCTGGTAGCCCATCGCTGGTGGTGGTGGCGGTGGACCTGGCCGACCCCGGTAATGCCGGCACGCTGATCCGACTGGCCGACGCGATGGGCGCGGCCGCGGTGGTGTTCGCCGGTGAGGCGGTGGACCCGTACAACGGCAAATGCGTGCGCGCCTCGGCGGGCAGCATCTTCGCCGTCCCGGTTGTGTCGGCCGCCGACGCGGCGGACCTGCTCGACCGGCTCGGGGCAGCCGGCCTGCAGGTGCTGGCGACCACCCTGGACGGGGAGGTTTCCCTGGACGACGCCGACGCGATGCTGCAAGCGCCCACCGCCTGGGTCTTCGGTCCCGAGGCCCACGGCCTGTCCGATGACGTCGCGGCCCGGGCGCGCCACCGCGTCGCCATCCCGATGTCCGGTGGTGTGGACAGCCTCAATGTCGCGGCAGCCGCCGCGATCTGTCTGTATCAGAGTGCGCGGGCTCAGCGCGGAGGCAGCAGGAATTTCACGACTGGGCTATTTCCAAACCTTGTGGTGCCCAAGGACTTCGACGACCCGCTGCCGGAGAACGAACTGGCCGCATGGGAGGGCTCCGAGGAGTCGTGAATGATGCCGTCCCTCGCGTTATCCTGGCGAGATGGAGACCACTATTAGTCAACGGGCTCTCCGGAACAACAGCGGCGAGATAATGCGGCGTGTCGAGGGAGGCGAGCGATTTACGGTCACCCGCAGTGGCGTTCCGGTGGCAGACCTCGTCCCTCACGGAGAAGCGGATCTCCGGCGACGATTCGTGCCGGTGAGCGAGATCGAAGTCGGCATCGGGCAACTCCCGAAATGGGACGCCGATGGCTCGTCGCCCCCGAGCAACGTCGGTCAGCCGATGACACGGGAGCAGGCGCTGGCGATGCGGGGTGCGCAGGCAATCGGTGAGGTTCCGGCCGACACCGGCTCGGCATGATCGCGGCTAGCGCCGCTTGATCGTCGCCCGACTCACCCTGAATGGTCGGGCTCCTCATCGCGGCTAGCGCCGCTTGATCGTCGCCCGACTACGCTAGCTGTGTGGACGTCGAGGAGAACGGCGATCAAGCCGAGCCCGGCGACGCCAACCTCCCAGCTAAGGCGCTCGGCGGTGCCGCAGCCTGGCTGCGCAACACCAACCGCGATCCGCACCTGGTCGCCCTGATTCGGCGGGTCCGCCGCATCCTGCCCGGCGACCCGGAGTTCGGTGACCCGCTGTCGGCGGCCGGCGAAGGCACCACCCGCGCCGCCGCCCGGGTCGCCGATCGGTTGATGAACCGGGACGCGGCGACTCGCGAAGTGAGCTTGGGCGCCCTGCAGCTGTGGCAGGCGGTCGCCCAGCGGGTGTCCGGCCGACCGACCGACGCCAAGGTGAGCATCGTCTTCACCGACCTGGTCGGCTTCTCCACCTGGTCGCTCAAGGCCGGCGACGCCGCCACCCTGCGCCTGTTGCGTCGCGTCGCCCAGGTCTCCGAACCGCCGCTGCTGGACGCCGGCGGCCGCATCGTCAAACGCATGGGCGACGGCATGATGGTGGTCTTCCGGGACGCCACTACCGCGCTGCGGGCCACCATCGAGGCCCGCGAAGGCGTGAGAACCGTTGAAGTGGAAGGTTTTACACCGCGAATACGGGCAGGCATCCACACCGGTCACCCGCAGCACATCGGCGGCGACTGGCTGGGCGTCGACGTCAACATCGCCGCCCGGGTGATGGAACGCGCGGCCCGCGGGGGACTGATCATCTCCGAGACCACGCTCGCCGAGATCCCCGCCGAGGATCTAGCCGCCCTCGGAGCGAGCGTGAAGCGGCTGCGCCGGCCGATCTTCACCCAACGGCAGGCCGGGGTGCCACCGGAGCTGGCGATGTACCGGGTCCGCACCCGCCGCGACGCACCCGGCGAAGAGGAGACCGACGACATTTAGCTAGACGAATTCCTCGGCGGAGGCTTCGATCCAGTCCGACAGCCACGCCTCAGGTGGGCAGTCCAGCAGTTCGCCGGGCATCAGCCACTCGTAGATCTCGGCGTAGGTGCCGGTGCGGTAGGAGTCGATCCGCCGGTTGAGCATCGTCGGGCTGAGCTCGTCGAAACCGTCCAGCCCCATCGAGGCGACCATCTGCGCGGCGCTGGCCACCGTCTCGCGCTGGAAATTGGCCACCCGTTCGATCTTGTCCGGCACATGCAGCGCCCGAGCCAGCCCGGGATCCTGGGTGGCCACCCCGGTGGGGCACCGGTTGGTGTGGCACTTCATCGCCTGAATGCAGCCGGTTGCGAACATCATGGCCCGCGCGGCCAGGGTGAAATCCGCGCCCTGGCAGATCCGTCTCACGATGTCGCCACCGCTGGCCACCTTGCCGGACGCGCCGATCCTGATGTGTGACCGCAGCCCGGTACCCACCAGGCAGTTCTGCACCAGCATCAGTCCTTCGGTCAACGGCATGCCGACGTGGTCCTCGAACTCCTGCGGCGCGGCGCCGGTGCCGCCTTCGGAGCCGTCGACGATGATGAAGTCCGGGGCGATCCCGGTCTGCAGGATGGCCTTGCAAATCGACAGGAACTCGGTGCGGGCGCCGATGCACAGCTTGAAGCCGACCGGCTTGCCGCCGGACAGGCTGCGCAGGGTGGCGATGAAGTGCACCAGCTCCAGTGGCGTGCGGAAGGCGGTGTGCGCCGGCGGTGACACAACGGTCTGGCCCACCGGAACCCCACGGGTCGCGGCGATCTCCGGGGTGACCTTCGAACCGGGCAGCACCCCACCCAGGCCCGGTTTGGCGCCCTGGGACAGCTTGATCGAGACGGCCTTGACCTCCGGCAGCGTCGCCTTCTCGGCGAACTTCTCGGCGTCGAAGTGACCGTCGGCGCCGCGGCAGCCGAAGTAACCCGAACCGATCTCCCAGATCAGATCCCCACCGTGCTTGAGGTGATACGGGCTGATGGCGCCCTCGCCGGTGTCGTGGGCGAAACCGCCCTTGGCCGCACCGCCATTGAGCGCCTCGATCGCGTTGCCGGACAGCGCACCGAAACTCATCGCCGAGACGTTAAGCAGCGCGATGTCGTAGGGTTGGGTGCAGTCTGAGCCGCCCAGCCGCACCCGCGGGGTCAAGTCGGTGGCGATCCTGGCGCGCAACGAATGCCGCAGAAACTCATAGCCGACCGCCGTGACGTCGCGTTCGGTGCCGAACGGCTCATCACCCTTGGTTCCCTTGGCCCGCCGGTAGACGGTGTCGCGGGTCTCCCGGTCGTACGGCGCGCCTTCGGTGTTGGACTCGACGAAGTACTGGCGGATTTCCGGGCGGATCAGCTCGGCGAAGTAGCGGGCATGCCCGAGGATGGGGTAGGCCCGCAGGATGGAGTGCCTTGTCTGCAACAGATCCCAGGACCCCAGGCCGGCTAGCGCGGCCAGGATTCCGGCGATGATCCACCAGCCGGCGGCGATCTTGACGGCGGCCACCGCAACGGCGATCGCGGCCAGCCACACCGCCCCAATGACGAGCGCTCTGAACATCTATCATTCCTCTGCCGTGACCCGCCCGCGGGCCGTGCCGTCCGGGCGAATTGTCCTGTGAGGCGTCATTCTGGCATCCCCTATGATCTCCACGTTGGCACTTGCGTAATGCGCCGCGTCCGCGGTGGCCGCAACACATGTGCCGCGTGAAAGACCCATCCAGCTAAGGAGAGTCCCGGCGCGTGGGCGAGCACCCCGACGATTTGTCGCAGGACGCGCTGACCGCCGCCGTCGACTCGGCCCGCCGTGCCTTCGACGGCTGCGCTGACCTCGACGCGCTGGCCCGCGCCAAGACCGACCACCTCGGTGACCGCTCGCCGCTGGCCCTGGCCCGCCAGGCACTGGCCGGCCTGCCCAAAGACCAACGGGCTGACGCCGGCAAACGAGTCAACACCGCCCGCGCGCAAGCCCAAAGCGGCTACGACGAGCGGCTGGCCGCGCTGCGCGCCGAACGCGACGCCGCGGTGCTGGTCGCCGAAACGATCGACGTCACACTGCCGGGCACCCGGGCGCCGGTCGGTGCGCGGCACCCGATCACCATCTTGGCCGAGCACATCGCCGACACTTTCGTCGCGATGGGCTGGGAGCTGGCCGAAGGCCCCGAGGTGGAAAGCGAGCAGTTCAACTTCGACGCGCTGAACTTCCCGCCCGACCACCCGGCACGCAGCGAGTCCGACACCTTCCACATCGCGCCGGAGGGCTCCCGGCAGCTGCTGCGCACCCACACCTCCC
>CAYPTG010000012.1:14765-19284 GCA_964413455.1 uncultured Mycobacterium sp.
GGAACGCGAACTGCCGGTGTACATCATCTCCATCGGACGGACCTTCCGCACCGACGAACTCGACGCCACCCACACCCCGGTCTTCCACCAGGTGGAAGGACTGGCGGTGGACCGCGGGCTGACCATGGCGCACCTGCGCGGCACCCTGGACGCCTTCGCCCGCTCGGAGTTCGGCCCCACCGCCCGCACCCGGATGCGGCCACACTTCTTCCCGTTCACCGAACCCTCGGCGGAGGTCGACATCTGGTTCGAGAACAAGAAGGGCGGCCCCGGCTGGGTGGAGTGGGGCGGCTGCGGCATGGTCAACCCGAACGTGCTGCGGGCGGCCGGGATCGACCCGCAGGAGTACTCCGGGTTCGCGTTCGGTATGGGCTTGGAGCGAACCCTGCAGTTCCGCAACGGAATTCCCGACATGCGCGACATGGTCGAGGGTGACGTGCGGTTCTCGCTGCCGTTCGGGGTGGGGCTCTGATGCGGCTCCCGTACAGCTGGCTGCGCGAGGTGGTGGCCGCCGGCGCGCCCGGCTGGGATTCCGCCCCGCACGAGTTGGAGCAGGCGCTGATCCGGGTCGGCCACGAGGTCGAGGACATCATCACCCTCGGGCCGGTCACCGGGCCGCTGCGCGTCGGCCGGGTGACGGCCATCGAAGAACTCACCGAGTTCAAGAAGCCGATCCGGGCCTGCAAAGTCGACGTCGGTGAAGGTGCGGACCGCGATATCGTCTGCGGGGCAACCAACTTCGCGGTCGGTGAGCTGGTGGCGGTCGCGCTGCCCGGTGCGACGTTGCCCGGAGACTTTCAGATCGCCACCCGCAAGACCTACGGCCGCACCTCCGACGGCATGATCTGCTCGGCGGCCGAACTCGGTTTGGGGACAGACCATTCCGGCATCCTGGTGCTGCCCGAGGGTACCGCCGACCCGGGCGCCGACGCCATCGAGGTGCTGGGCCTCGACGACGTGGTGTTCGACCTGGCCGTGACCCCCGACCGCGGCTACTGCATGTCGATACGCGGCATCGCCCGGGAAATCGCCTGCGCTTACGACCTCGATTTCGTCGACCCCGCCTTCGACCCGGCGGTGGTGCCGGATCTGCCGGTCGACGGACCCGCCCTGCCGGTGAGCGTGGAACCCGGCACCGGCGTCAGCCGTTTCGTGCTGCGGCCGGTCACCGGGATCGACCCGGAAGCGAAGTCGCCGTGGTGGTTACGCCGCCGGCTGATGCTGAGCGGCATCCGGCCGATCTCCCCGGCAGTGGACGTCACCAACTACGTGATGCTCGAACTCGGCCACCCGATGCACGCCCACGACAGCAGCCGCATCCACGGCGAGTTCCGGGTGCGGTTCGCCACGCCAGGGGAGACCGTGATGACCCTGGACGACGTGCAGCGTCGGCTGGACCCCGGTGACGTGCTGATCGCCGACGACCAGGCGGTGGCCGCCATCGGCGGTGTGATGGGCGCGGGCACCACCGAAATCGACGAACGCACCACCGACGTTCTGCTGGAAGCCGCGGTGTGGGATCCGGCCGCGGTGTCGCGGACCATCCGCCGGCTGCACCTGGTCAGCGAGGCCGGCCGACGTTACGAGCGTTCCGTCGACCCGGCGATCTCACTGGCCGCGGCCAACCGCTGCGCCGGCCTGTTGGCCGAAATCGCCGGTGGCACAGTGCAACCCCGGCTCACCGACTGGCGCGGTGACCCGCCACGCGAGGACTTCTCGCCGGCCCCGGTCCGGATGCTCCTGGATCTTCCCGACCGTACCGCCGGGGTGGTCTACCCGGACGGTGCGACGGTGCGCCGGCTCACCCAGATCGGCGCCCGGGTCAGCGCCGACACCGATCCGGCGTATCTGATTGCCACGCCACCGAGCTGGCGACCGGACCTGGTGCAGCCGGCCGATCTGGTCGAAGAGGTGCTGCGACTGGAGAGCCTGGACGCGATCCCGTCGGTGCTGCCGACCGCCCCGGCCGGACGCGGCCTGACCGCGATCCAGAAGCGCCGCCGGGCGATCGGCAAGGCACTGGCGCTGTCCGGCTTCGTCGAGGTGCTCTCCACCCCGTTCCTGCCCGCCGGGATCTTCGACCAGTGGGGACTACCCGACGACGACTCCCGCCGAACCACCACCGCCGTGCTCAACCCGCTGGAGGCCGACCGCCCGGAACTGGCCACCACGCTGCTGCCGGCGCTGCTGGAGGCGTTGTCCCGCAACGTCTCCCGCGGGTTCGGCGACGTCGCGTTGTTCTCCGTCGCGCAAGTGGTGGCGCCCACCGGTCAGACCCGTGCCGTGGAGCTGATCCCCACCGACCGGCGGCCCACCGACGCCGAGATCGCCGACCTGGATGCTTCGCTGCCGCACCAACCGGTGCATGTCGCGGCGGTGCTGGCCGGGTTGCGCGAACCCCGCGGTCCGTGGGGGCCGGGCCGGTCGGTGGAGGCCGCCGACGCCTTCGAGGCGGTGCGGGTGATCGCCGGGGCCGCCAGGGTGACGGTCGCGTTGCGGCCGGCGCAGCTGCTGCCGTGGCATCCCGGCCGGTGCGCCGAGGTGCTGGTCGACGGTGCGGTGGTCGGCCACGCCGGGCAACTGCACCCGGCGGTCATCGAGCGCTGCGGGCTCCCCGCGGGTACCTGCGCGGTGGAACTCGATCTGAACGCCGTGCCGATCACCGAAACCCTTCCCGCGCCGCGGGTTTCGCCGTTCCCGGTGGTGTTCCAGGATCTCAGCCTGGTGGTCGGCGCCGACGTGCCGGCCCAGGCCGTCATCGACGCGGTCCGTGAAGGCGCCGGCCAGCTGCTCGAAGACGTCGTGCTGTTCGACGTCTACACCGGCCCGCAGATCGGGGAGGGCCGCAAGTCGCTGACCCTGGCGCTGCGGTTCCGCGCCGCCGACCGCACCCTCACCGAGGACGAGGCCAGCGCCGCGCGAGACGCCGCGGTCGCGACTGCCGGGAGGCGGGTGGGGGCGGAACTGCGAGGGTAGTTGCCCTCGCAACACCTAGTGGTCTGGGAGTACCCTTCCCCGTGGGCTTTTGATCAAGGTGGGGAAGGACATTGGAGCCGACCCGAGGTAGCGCAGCCACGCCACGGCGGGCGTATCGACGTGAACGTTTCAACCGAATCGTTCGACAGACAGTGCGGGAAACCGAACCGCCGACCGACCAGTTCCCCAAGCTCATCCCACCCGGAACAGCCGAACTCGACGGCATCGACAATGCGTGGGTGGGGGAGGTGCTCGACCTGGCCGGCAGCATTGGCGCCATCCTGATGGCGTCCGGACTTCCCGTGGTGTCCAGCTCGAATCGGGTCGTCGACATCGCCGCGGCCTACGGCATAGACCGGTGCGAGGCGGACATCATCAACACCACCGTCTACGTCTCGGTGCACCGTGGACCGCACGTTCCACCGGTCAGCAGCCTGCACGTCGTAGAGACCCGTGCGCTGGACTTCAGCCGGCTCGCCGCGGTGGATCGGTTGATCGACAACATCCTGGCCGGCGGGTTGCCGGCGTCGACCGCCCGCCGGCGGCTCACCGACATCATCAGGGCTCCGCACCCGTACAAGCGCTGGGTCGCGACGGTGGCGTGGGGCGCACTGGCGTTCGCGACCGCCGGAACCCTCGGTGGCGACCTGTTGACCTGCCTGGTCAGCGCGGTCAGCGCGATGGCCGTCGACCGGACAAACCGGCTGCTCAACCGGCATGGTCTGCCGTTCTTCTTCCAGTACGCGGTCGGTGGGGCGATCGCCACCGCGCCGTCGATGGTGCTGTATTCGCTCAGTGCCCGGTTGGGGCTGAATTTCGAACCGACGGTGGCCATCGCCGCCGGCCTGGTGGTGCTGCTGGCCGGCTTGTCGCTGGTCGGTTCGGTGGGGGACCTCATCACCGGTGCGACGGTGACGGGCTCGGCGCGATTCTTCGAGCTGGTGATGATGACCTCGGCGACGATCGCCGGGGTGGCGCTGGTACTGCACATGGCCGACCGCTTGGGCGCTCCGGGAGTTGTCATCAGCGCCTACGCGCCGCCGGCCCTGGCGGAAATTCCGGCTCGTATTGCCTTCGGCGCTGCCAGCGCCGCTGCCTGTGCGCTGGCCTACTACTCCGAACGGTCGGCTTTGATGGCTGCGGCGTTCGGCGGCGCGGCCGGTGTAACGGTCTCGCTGCTGACCCAGCACGGTGTCGGGCTTGGGGTCGTCGGGGCGTCGTTTTTGGCGGCTGCGGTCATCGGTCTGGTGGGCCGGCTGATGGAACATCGCGATCTGGCGCCGCCAATGGTGGTGTCGATGGCGGGCATCACCCCGCTGCTGCCGGGTCTCTCACTGCTGCACGGCATTTATGCGATCTTGAACAATGAGCAGGCCGTCGGGTTCGCCTCCGTGCTGGGAGCCCTGGCCGTCGGCACCGCGCTCGCCGCGGGTGTGTCGTTAGGCGAATGGGGATCCTGGAAGATGCGCCGCCGAAAGGTGCGTGACCGGGGCTAGCCGGGTGACGATGCGGCGCAGCGCAGTGAGCCGCTGAGGAGCCCGGC
>CAYPTG010000013.1:0-11340 GCA_964413455.1 uncultured Mycobacterium sp.
TGCGATTTTCGTCGGCCCATGGTCGCCGGTCAGCCTGGGCGACTACTGCGCCGGGTCCAACCACGTACTGCCCACCGCCGGCTGCGCGCGGCACTCCAGCGGGCTGTCGGTGCAGACCTTCCTGCGCGGCATCCACGTGGTGGACTACACCGAGGCGGCGCTCAAAGACGTATCCGGTTATGTGATCACCCTGGCCAACGCCGAGGATCTGCCCGCGCACGGGGAGGCCGTGCGCCGAAGGTTCGAAAGCTGATGAGCATCGGAGAACAGGTCCGGCTGGCCGACCTGCCGGTGCGGGACAACCTGCGCGGCAAATCCCCGTACGGCGCACCGCAACTCGACGTTGCGGTGCGTTTGAACACCAACGAGAACCCGCACCCACCCAGTGCCGCGTTGATCGACGACGCCACCGAATCGGTGCGTGCCGCCGCGGCCCAGCTACACCGCTACCCGGACCGCGACGCCGTGGTACTCAGAACCGACCTGGCGGCTTATCTCAGCGCGGCGACCGGTGTGCAATTGGGTGTCGAGAACGTCTGGGCGGCAAACGGATCCAACGAGATCCTGCAGCAGCTGCTGCAGGCATTCGGCGGCCCTGGCCGCAGCGCGGTCGGCTTCGTGCCGTCCTACTCGATGCACCCGATCATCTCCGACGGCACCCAGACCCGCTGGATCGAATCGTTGCGCGCCCCGGATTTCACCTTCGACATCGACGCCGCGATCACTGCGGTCGGTGAATACCGCCCCGACGTGGTGTTCCTCACCAGTCCGAATAACCCGACCGGACAAAGTGTTTCGCTCTCGGAGCTGCGCCGACTGTTGGATGCGATGAACGGCGGCATGCTGATCGTCGACGAGGCCTACGGTGAGTTCTCCGACCAGCCCAGCGCCATCGGCCTGCTCGGGGACTACCCGAACCGGCTGATCGTCAGCCGCACCATGAGCAAAGCGTTCGCGTTCGCCGGCGGCCGGCTCGGCTATCTGGCGGCCGCCCCCGCGGTGATCGACGCGGTGCTGCTGGTGCGCCTGCCCTACCACCTGTCGGCGATCACCCAGGCCGCCGCCCGCGCCGCACTGCGGCATGCCGACGACACCCTGGCGTCGGTGGCCGCGCTGGTAGCCGAACGCGAGCGGGTCAGCGAAGCGTTGCGCCACATGGGCTTTCAGGTAGTGCCCAGCGACGCCAACTTCGTGCTGTTCGGTGAGTTCGGCGACGCAGCGGCCGCCTGGCAGGGCTACCTGGACGACGGTGTGCTGATCCGGGACATCGGTATCCCCGGATACCTGCGGGTGACCATCGGCCTGCCCGAGGAGAACGACGCCTTCCTGGCGGCCAGCCAACGCCTGGCCGCCGACCGACTGGCTCAGCCGCTAGGAGCATCATGACCGACACGTCCGCCCGTCGCGCCCGGGTCGAACGCAAGACCCGCGAGTCCGACATCGTCGTCGAGGTGAACCTCGACGGCACCGGCCAGGTCAGCGTCGACACCGGCGTCCCGTTCTTCGACCACATGCTCACCGCGCTGGGCTCACACGCCAGCTTCGACCTGTCCGTCACCGCCCGCGGTGACGTCGACATCGAGGGCCACCACACCGTCGAGGACACCGCGATCGTGCTCGGTACCGCGCTGGGCCAAGCCCTGGGCGACAAGAAGGGCATCCGCCGGTTCGGTGACGCCTTCATTCCGATGGACGAGACGCTGGCGCACGCCGCCGTCGACGTCTCCGGGCGGCCGTATTTCGTGCACACCGGCGAACCGGACTACCTGGTGGACTTCACCATCGCCGGGTCCGGGGTTCCGTACCACACCGTGATCAACCGGCACGTCTTCGAGTCGCTGGCCGCCAACGCCCGCATCGCTCTGCATGTGCGGGTGCTCTACGGCCGCGATCCGCACCACATCACCGAGGCCCAGTACAAGGCGGTGGCCCGCGCACTGCGCCAGGCCGCCGAGCCGGACCCGCGTGCGGTGGGCGTGCCGTCCACCAAAGGCGTTCTGTGACGGGACTATCCGGCCGCAAGTCGGTGGTCGTTCTGGATTACGGCTCCGGCAACCTCCGCTCGGCGCAGCGTGCGTTGGAACGGGTCGGCGCCGATGTCGAGGTGAGTGCGGACCGGTCAGCCGCGCTGGCCGCCGACGGCCTGGTGGTGCCCGGCGTCGGTGCGTTCGAAGCCTGTATGACCGGGCTGCGCGCCATCGGCGGCGACGACATCATCGCCGAGCGGGTGGCGGGCGGCCAACCGGTGCTGGGGGTGTGCGTCGGCATGCAGATCCTGTTCGCCGGCGGCGTCGAGTTCGGAGTGGCCAGCCGGGGCTGCGGGCAGTGGCCGGGATCGGTCACCCGGCTGGAAGCCCCGGTGATCCCGCACATGGGCTGGAACGTCGTCGACACCGCACCGGGCAGCCGGCTGTTCAAGGGCCTGGATCCCGACACCCGGTTCTACTTCGTGCATTCCTACGCCGCCCAGACCTGGGAAGGCGATCCCGATGCGCTGCTGAGCTGGGCCAGCCACCATGTGCGGTTTCTGGCGGCGGTGGAGGACGGACCGTTGTCGGCCACACAATTTCATCCGGAAAAAAGCGGCGACGCCGGAGCGGCGCTGCTGGCGAATTGGGTTGAGGGGCTCTGATATTCAGATGGATAGCCACGGGAATCGATTGATCTTGGTGCCAGCCGTCGATGTGGTCGACGGCCGGGCGGTACGGCTGGTGCAGGGTAAGGCCGGCAGCGAAACCGAGTACGGCTCGGCGCTGGAGGCCGCGCTGACCTGGCAGCGCGACGGCGCGGAGTGGATCCACCTGGTGGACCTCGACGCGGCCTTCGGCCGGGGCAGCAACCGCGAACTACTGGCCGAGGTGGTGGCAGCCCTGGACGTGGACGTGGAACTGTCCGGCGGCATCCGGGACGACGAGTCGCTGCGGGCCGCGCTGGCCACCGGCTGCACCCGGGTGAATATCGGCACCGCGGCGCTGGAAAACCCGCAGTGGTGCGCCAGGGCCATCGGCGAATACGGCGATAAGGTCGCGGTCGGACTCGATGTACAGATCGTCGACGACGAACACCGGCTGCGTGGCCGCGGCTGGGAAACCGACGGCGGCGACCTGTGGCACGTGCTGGAACGCCTTGACAGCGAAGGGTGTTCGCGCTTCGTGGTCACCGACGTCACCAAGGACGGCACGCTGACCGGCCCCAACCTGGAGCTGCTCGAAGGGGTCGCCGAATGCACCGAGGCCCCGGTGATCGCCTCCGGAGGAGTGTCGAGTCTGGACGACCTTCGTGCCATCGCCACCCTCACCGATAGCGGAGTGGAAGGCGCGATCGTCGGAAAAGCGCTCTATGCCGGACGTTTCACTCTGAAAGAAGCCCTCGCGGCGATGGCGACGCCGAACTCGGCGGTGGATCGGTAACCGTGGGTGTGGCGGTGCGGGTCATTCCCTGCCTGGACGTGGACGACGGCCGGGTGGTCAAGGGCGTCAACTTCGAAAACCTGCGTGACGCAGGCGATCCCGTCGAGCTGGCCGCGATCTACGGTGACGCCGGTGCGGACGAACTGACCTTCCTGGACGTCACCGCTTCGTCGTCCGGGCGGGCCACCATGCTGGATGTGGTGCGCCGCACCGCCGAACAGGTCTTCATCCCGCTGACCGTCGGCGGGGGAGTCCGCTCGGTAGCCGACGTCGACGCTCTGCTGCGCGCCGGTGCCGACAAGGTGTCGGTGAACACCGCGGCGATCGCCCGCCCGGAACTGCTGGCCGAGTTGGCCCACCAGTTCGGGTCGCAGTGCATCGTCTTGTCGGTGGACGCCCGCACGGTGCCCACCGGCGCCGAGCCGACGCCGTCCGGATGGGAGGTCACCACCCACGGCGGGCGACAGGGCACCGACATCGACGCGATCGAATGGGCAACGCGCGGAGCCGAATTGGGTGTCGGGGAGATTCTGCTCAACTCGATGGACGCCGACGGCACCAAGGCCGGCTTCGACCTGCCGATGCTGCGCGCGGTGCGCGAAGCCGTCACCGTGCCGGTGATCGCCAGCGGCGGGGCCGGAGCGGTCGAACATTTCGCCCCCGCGGTGCAGGCCGGCGCCGATGCGGTGTTGGCAGCCAGCGTGTTTCACTTCGGGGAGTTGACGATCGGCGAGGTCAAGACCGCGATGGCGGCCCAGGGAGTGACCGTCCGATGAGCACCAGCGAAGAGGACAAATCGGGCTTGCGTCCGATGAGCGCCAGCGAAGAGGACAAATCGGATACCAGCCCGATGAGCGGTCTGGATCCGGCAATCGCCAAGCGGCTCAAGCGCAATGCCGACGGCCTGTTCGCCGCCGTCGCCCAGGAACGCGACACCGGCGCGGTGCTGATGCTGGCCTGGATGGACGACGAGGCGCTGGCCCGCACCCTGGCCACCCGTCAGGCGACCTACTACTCGCGCTCCCGTGGCCAATACTGGGTCAAAGGCGAGACGTCCGGGCACACCCAGTACGTGCACTCGGTCCGGCTGGATTGCGACGGCGACACCGTGCTGCTGCAGGTCGACCAGCGCGGCGCTGCCTGCCACACCGGTGAGCGCACCTGCTTCGACGCCGATGTGCTGCTATCACCTGAGGACTGAGGTCAGGCGATCTGAATATCGACGTAGCACCATCGCCAGCTCTCACCGGGCTCGACCGACCGCATGACGGGGTGACCGGTCTGCCGAAAGTGCTCGGTGGCGTGCTGATGTGGACTGGAATCACAGCAGCCGACGTGACCGCAGGTCAGGCACATCCGCAAACGCGACCAGGTATCGTCACTGAGCTCCGCGCACTCTTCGCATTGCCCCGGCGTGCGAGGTAGCGGCTCGACGATTTCGGCCGCGAGGTGCTCGCACATCTCCGGTGCTGCCGCCACCTTCTTTGCGCCCCCGCGTGACCTCTTCATCATGCTGTCCAAGGATAGAGACGATCGGGTCTAGCCCCAGGGAGGTGTGACGGATGGTTGGCTCACTGCTCGCTGTGGTGGTGATTGCGGTCCTGCTGGCAGGACTGGCCCGGCACTTTGATATATCGGCTCCGCTGGCGTTGGTGGTTGCCGGATTGGCCGCAAGTTCGATACCGGGTCTGACGAATATCGAGCTGAATCCGGACCTCGTGCTTTTCGTGCTGCTGCCGCCGTTGTTGTGGTCGGCCGGCTTGGAGAGCAGCTATATCGGGCTGAGGAGAAATCTCCGTCCGATCGGGCTGCTCGCGATCGGGTTACCGCTGGCGACGACGGCCGCGGTCGGCTTCGTCGCTTACAAGACGGTGCCGGAGATGACGGTCGCGGCCGGTCTTACCCTCGGCGCGATCGTCGCGCCGCCGGACGCGGTCTCGGCGACCGCGATCGGCCGCCGGCTCGGACTGCCGCGGCAGGTCATGACACTGCTCGGCGGGGAGAGCCTGCTCAACGACGCAACCGCGCTGACGGCCTACAAGGTGGCGCTCACCGCGGCTATCGGCGCAGCGGCCAGCTGGGGCGGCGGGCTGGCGACGTTCGTCTCGGCCGCCAGCGGCGGTGTCATCATCGGTATCGCATTCGGCATCGCCATCGCTTTCTTCCGGGAACGGCTCGACGACCCGCTGGTGGAAAGCGCAGTCGGACTCGTCGCACCGTTCGTCATCTATCTGGCCGCCGAGGAGGCACACGGCTCCGGGGTGCTCGCAGTGGTGGTCGCCGCGCTGATCCTCGGTCAGCGCGCGGTGCACGCCGGCTACGAGACACGGCTGCAGGACTTCGCCGTATGGAAAGCCGTTCAGCTGGTGTTGGAGTCGTTTGCATTCCTGATCATCGGCCTGCAGCTACCGACTGTCGTCGGCCAGTTGGCCGGAATCTCCGCGGCGGTGATCGCCGCCTCCTCGGCGGCAGTGCTGGCGACCGTCATCGTGGTCCGGATCGTGTGGGTGTACGCCTTCGCCTATCTCCCCAGGCTGCTGTCGGCGCGGATCAGGGAGCGGGAAACTGCGCCCACGGTCGCGCAGGTGTTCGTCGTCGCATGGGCGGGCATGCGCGGAGTGGTGTCGTTGGCCGCGGCGTTCGCCGTGCCGCTGACGACGTTGTCGGGGTCCCCGTTCCCCGGGCGCCCGCACATCGTGTTCCTCACCTTCGTGGTGGTGATCGGCACGCTGCTGCTACACGGGTTGACCCTGCCCTGGCTGATTCGCCGGCTCGGCGTGCAGGGCAACCAGGTGCGCACTGACGCGCTCGCCGCCGCTGCCGCGCAGGAGCGGGCCGCCAAGGCAGCCGCGGATCGGCTCGACGAACTGCTGGCCGGTGTGCCGAGGTCCGACGTGCACGACCGCGCCGCAGAAGTGTTGCGGTTGTGGAATACCCGGCGGCGAAACTCCGCGTGGGAACGGCTCGGCGATGGAGACGAGATCGGTGAGAGTCCGACGTCGACGTTCCGGCGGCTGCGGCTGGAGATGCTGGCCGCCGAACGCAAGGCACTCGTCGCCGAGCGGGATAGCGGGCGTATCGACGACGACGTGTTGCGGTCGATGATGCGCGGACTGGACCTGGAGGAAGCGGCGCTGGACCGGACCTGAAAACCATCCGATTGTCTCGCTCCTCCTCCGGCGCTGTGCGCCGGCATCGTAGCTCGACTACGCCCGCAGCACCTCCAGTGCTTTGTCGGCGTGGGTGTCCATGTTGACCTCGCTGGAGATCACGTCCAAGACGGTGCGGTCGGTGTCGATGACGAAGGTGGTGCGCTTCACCGGCGCGAACGCGCCCAGCAGGCCGCGCTTGACGCCGAACATCGCGGCGACCTTCCCGTCCGCGTCGGACAGCAGCGGATAGTCGAAGCGCTGCGAGTCGGCGAACTTGGCCTGCTTGTCCACCGCGTCGGTGCTGATACCCACCCGGGTCGCGCCAACGTCGGCGAACTCCTTGGCCAGGTCGCGGAAGTGGCAGGCCTCCTTGGTGCACCCCGGTGTCATCGCCGCCGGGTAGAAGAACAGCACCACCGGACCGTCGGCCAGCAGCCCGGATAGTGAGCGGGCGGTGCCGGTCTGATCCGGCAGCGTGAAGTCGGGCACCTGATCGCCGCGTTTGATCTCTTGAGTCATGGATTTCACGCTAGTCGAATCGCCGCACTCCTCAACGCGGCTTGCGCCGCTTGATCGTCGTACGGCTAGGCCGAATCGCCGGATTCCTCAGCGGCTCGCTGCGCTGCGCCGCATCGTCACCCGGCTAGTCGAATCGGCGGGGGAGGGTCTGGGAAGATGTTGCGCGTGCAGTCGACCACCACTCGCGCCGAGTTCCGCGCGCTGGCCGCGGAGCACCGGGTGGTACCGGTGACCCGCAAGGTGCTGGCCGACAGCGAAACCCCGCTGTCGGCCTACCGCAAACTTGCCGCCGACCGGCCCGGAACCTTCCTGCTGGAATCCGCGGAGAACGGGCGGTCCTGGTCGCGCTGGTCGCTGATCGGTGCCGGGTCGCCCGCCGCGCTGACCGTGCGCGACGGGCAGGCGGTCTGGTTGGGCGCCACACCGCAGGGCGCACCGACCGGCGGTGACCCGCTGCAGGCGCTACACGCCACCATGAAACTGCTGTCCACCGGCCCGCTGCCCGGTATGCCGCCGTTGTCCAGCGGGCTGGTGGGCTACCTCAGCTACGACTTCGTCCGCCGGCTGGAACGGTTACCGGAACTGGCCGTCGATGACCTGCGACTGCCCGACATGCTGTTTCTGCTGGCCACCGACCTCGCGGTGGTCGACCACCACGAGGGCACCATCGCGTTGATCGCCAACGCGGTCAACTGGGACGGCAAGGACGAACGGGTCGATGAGGCCTACGACGACGCGGTCGGGCGGCTCGACGTGATGACCCACGCGCTCGGTCAGCCGCTGGGATCAACCGTGGCGACCTTCACCCGGCCCGAGCCCCGGCACCGCGCCCAGCGCACCGTCGAGGAGTACGGCGCGGTGGTCGAACGACTCGTCAAGGAAATCGAGGCCGGCGAGGCGTTCCAGGTGGTGCCCTCCCAGCGCTTCGAGATGGATACCGACGCGGCTCCCATCGACGTCTACCGGATGCTGCGGGCCACCAACCCCAGCCCCTACATGTATCTGATGCATATTCCCGATGAGGTTGGCGGAACGGCGTTTTCGATCGTCGGTTCCAGCCCGGAGGCGTTGGTCACCGTGCAGGACGGGTGGGCCACCACCCACCCGATCGCCGGCACCCGGTGGCGCGGGAACACCGACGAAGAGGACCAGCTGCTGGAAAAAGAGCTGCTGGCCGACGAGAAGGAACGCGCCGAACACCTGATGCTGGTGGATCTGGGCCGCAACGATCTGGGCCGGGTGTGCGAGCCGGGCACCGTGCGGGTCCAGGACTACAGTCACATCGAGCGCTACAGCCACGTCATGCACCTGGTGTCGACGGTGACCGGCCAACTGGCTCAGGGCCGCACCCCGCTGGATGCGGTGACGGCCTGTTTCCCGGCCGGGACGCTGTCCGGGGCGCCGAAGGTCCGCGCGATGGAACTCATCGAAGAGGTGGAGATGACCCGCCGCGGCCTGTACGGCGGGGTGGTGGGCTACCTGGACTTTGCCGGCAACGCCGACTTCGCGATCGCCATCCGCACCGCGTTGATGCGGGCCGGCACCGCCTACGTGCAGGCCGGCGGCGGAGTGGTGGCCGACTCCAACGGGCCCTACGAGTACAACGAGTCGGCGAACAAGGCCAAGGCCGTGCTGAACGCCATCGCCGCCGCCGAAACGCTGCGGACGCCGTGATCCGGGTCGCGCAACTGCTGCTGGTGATCTCGGCGGCCGGATTGTGGGTGGCCTCCCAGCTGTCCTGGGTGTCGGTGACGTCCTTCGACGGCCTGGGCGCACCGAAGACCACCACGCTCGACGGTGCGGCCTGGTCCACCGCCCTGCTGCCGCTGGCGGTGCTGCTGCTGGCCGCCGCGCTGGCCGGGCTGGCCGCACGGGGAACGCTGCTGCGGCTGGTGGCGATCCTGCTGGCGGTGGTCTCCTTCGCGTTGGGCTATCTCGGGGTCAGCCTCATGGCGATGCCCGACGTCGGTCCGCGCGGCGCCGTTTTGGCCGAGGTTCCGATAGCGACACTGGTGGCCAGTGCGCGGTATCTGACCGGCGCGGTGATCACCTCGGCCGCCGCGGTCGGTGTGCTGGCGGCCGCGGTGCTGATGATGCGGTCGGCGGTATCGGCGACCCGGCATACCGCCAAGTACCAAGCGGCCGGGCACGCTGAAACCTCCGACGGCGACGAACTGTCCGAGCGCGGCATCTGGGATGCACTCGATGAGGGACGTGATCCGACCGACAGCGGCAGCAGCAATGGGTCGTCGGATTCGACTGAACCCGACGGTCGGTCTGAGTTGGAGGGCCGGTGACGGGCGTCGGCCGTCGGCCGGATACCCTTTCACGGACATCAGCGTCATCGTCAGGTATTTCACGAGGGGAACCGGCTGTCATGACTTCGGCAACCGTGCTCGACTCCATTCTCGAAGGAGTTCGCGCCGACGTTGCCGCGCGTGAAGCGCTGGTCAGCATGGCTGAGGTGAAAGCCGCCGCCGGTGCCGCCCCGCCGCCGCTGGACGCCATGGCTGCATTGCGCGGGCCGGGGATCGGCGTCATCGCCGAGGTGAAGCGGGCCAGCCCGTCGCGCGGGCAGCTTGCCCCGATATCCGACCCCGCCGAACTGGCCCGGTGCTATCAGGCCGGCGGCGCCCGAATCATCAGCGTGCTCACCGAGCAACGTCGGTTCAACGGCTCGCTGGCCGATCTGGACGCGGTGCGCGCCGCCGTCACCATCCCGGTACTGCGCAAAGACTTCATAGTACGGCCGTACCAGATTCATGAGGCTCGGGCGCACGGCGCCGACATGCTGCTGCTGATCGTCGCCGCGCTGGACCAACCCGCGCTGGTCTCCATGCTGGATCGCACCGAGTCACTGGGGATGACCGCGCTGGTCGAGGTGCACACCGAGGAGGAGGCCGACCGGGCGCTGCAGGCCGGTGCCACGGTGATCGGTGTCAACGCCCGCGACCTGAAGACCCTCGACGTCGACCGGGATTGCTTTGGGCGGATCGCCCCCGGCCTGCCGTCGCGGATCATCCGGGTGGCCGAGTCCGGGGTGCGCGGTCCCGCCGACCTGCTGGGCTACGCCGGTGCGGGTGCGGACGCCGTGCTGGTCGGGGAGGGGTTGGTGACCAGCGGTGACCCCCGTACCGCGGTATCCGACTTGGTGACCGCGGGGGCGCATCCGTCCTGTCCGAAACCCGTCCGCTGACTTTCGCGTTCGAGACCCCCGATGGCCGACACCTCGATTCCGACCCTGCCGCGCGCCAGCGCGGCGGTGGCCGAACCGACCGGCCATGACCCGGATGCGCGCGGGCACTTCGGGGTTTTCGGGGGACGGTTCATTCCTGAGGCCCTGATGGCCGTCATCGAGGAGGTCACCGCGGCCTACGAGAAGGCCCGGGCCGACCAGAGTTTCCTCGACGAGCTCGATCGGCTGCAGACGCATTACACCGGCCGGCCCTCACCGCTGTACGAGGCGTCGCGGTTGACCGAACACGCCGGCGGTGCCCGGATCTTCCTCAAGCGCGAAGATCTCAACCACACCGGTTCGCACAAGATCAACAACGTCCTCGGCCAGGCGCTGCTGGCCCGGCAGATGGGCAAGACCCGGGTCATCGCCGAGACCGGCGCCGGCCAGCACGGCGTGGCCACCGCGACCGCGTGTGCGCTGCTGGGCCTGCAGTGCGTCGTCTACATGGGTGCCGTGGACACTGAACGCCAGGCGCTCAACGTCGCGAGGATGCGGCTGCTCGGCGCGGAAGTCGTTGCGGTGCAATCGGGTTCGAAAACCCTCAAGGACGCGGTCAACGAGGCGTTCCGGGATTGGGTGGCGCACGCACAGGACACCTACTACTGCTTCGGGACCGCCGCCGGCCCGCACCCGTTTCCGATGATGGTGCGCGATTTCCAGCGGGTGATCGGGCTGGAGGCCCGCGCGCAGATGCTGGCTCAGGCCGGCCGGCTGCCGGATGCGGTCGCTGCCTGTGTGGGCGGGGGTTCCAACGCGATCGGCATCTTCCACGCCTTCATCGACGATCCGGGTGTGCGGCTGATCGGCTATGAGGCCGGCGGTGACGGTGTCGAGACCGGCCGGCACGCCGCCACCTTCACCGGCGGGTCACCCGGAGCGTTCCAGGGATCGTTTTCCTACGTGATGCAGGACGCCGACGGCCAGACCATCGAATCGCATTCCATCTCGGCGGGATTGGACTATCCCGGTGTGGGCCCCGAGCACGCCTTCCTCAAAGACATCGGACGGACCGAATACCGGG
>CAYPTG010000013.1:11350-17067 GCA_964413455.1 uncultured Mycobacterium sp.
GCGATGGACGCCTTCCGGCTGCTGTGCCGGCTGGAGGGAATCATCCCGGCCATCGAGTCGGCGCACGCGGTAGCCGGTGCCTTGGATCTGGCGGCCGAACTGGGCTCGGGATCGATCGTCCTGGTCAACGTCTCCGGCCGGGGCGACAAGGACGTCGAAACCGCCGCCCGCTGGTTCGGGCTGCTCGACCCGGCGGCGGCCTCATGATCGTCACGCACAGCCAGCCGGGCCGGCTGGGCCCGATCTTCGATCGCTGCCGGGAGCAGGACCGGGCGGCGCTGATCGGCTACCTGCCCACCGGTTACCCCGACGTGCCGACGTCGATCGAGGCGATGGTGGCGATGAGCCCGGAGTGCGACATCATCGAGGTCGGCATCCCCTATTCGGATCCCGGGATGGACGGGCCGGTGATTGCCCGGGCCACCGAAGCCGCGCTGCAGGGCGGTGTGCGGGTGCGTGACACTCTGCGGGCGGTGGAAGCCATCAGTGCGGCCGGCGGCAACGCCGTGGTGATGACCTACTGGAACCCGGTGCTGCACTACGGCGTTGACGCCTTTGCTCGGGATCTGGCGGCGGCCGGCGCGCTGGGCATGATCACCCCTGACCTGATTCCCGACGAGGCCGACGAGTGGCTCGCCGCCTCACAGGCCCACGACCTGGACCGGATTTTTCTGGTGGCGCCATCGTCGACGCCGGAACGGCTGGCCCGTACCGTCGAGGCCTCGCGCGGGTTCGTCTACGCAGCCTCTACGATGGGTGTGACCGGCGCCCGCGACGCGGTGTCGCAGGCCGCACCCGAGCTGGTGCGCCGGGTCAGGGAGATCTCAGACATCCCGGTAGGGGTGGGCCTGGGTGTGCGCTCCCGCGAGCAGGCGGCGGAGATCGCGCACTTTGCCGACGGGGTTATCGTCGGTTCTGCCCTGGTGTCGGCGCTCACCGACGACGGGGTTGCCGCGGTCAGCACATTGACCGAGGAACTTGCTGCCGGGGTTCGAAAGAAGGTACCTGCCACGTGACCACAACGGTGCTTGCCTACTTCCCGAGTCCGGGTCAGGGTGTCTGGCATCTGGGCCCGTTGCCGATCCGCGCCTACGCGCTGTGCATCATCGCCGGCATCATCGCCGCGCTGGTGATCGGCGACCGCCGCTGGGTCGCCCGCGGCGGGGAGCGCGGGGTGATCTACGACATCGCGCTGTGGGCGGTGCCGTTCGGCCTGATCGGCGGCCGGCTCTACCACCTGTTGACCGACTGGAAGACCTACTTCGGTCCCGGCGGCGCCGGGATCGGGGCGGCATTGCGGATCTGGGAAGGCGGCCTGGGCATTTGGGGGGCGGTGGCCCTGGGCGGTGTCGGTGCGTGGATCGCCTGCCGCCGCTACGGCATCCCACTGCCCGCCTTCGGTGACGCGGTGGCGCCGGGCCTCGTTTTGGCCCAGGCCATCGGCCGGCTGGGCAACTACTTCAACCAGGAGCTCTACGGCCGGGAGACCACCGTGCCATGGGGCATGAAGGTCTTCTATCGCCGCGACGCGGCGGGCGTGGTGGACGTGCACTCCCTCGACGGTGTGTCGACCGGCCAGGTCGCCGCGGTCGTCCATCCGACGTTCCTCTATGAGTTGATCTGGAACCTGCTGGTATTCGTCTTCCTGCTCTGGGCCGACCGTCGGTTCCGGCTGGGCCACGGCCGGCTGTTCGCGCTGTACGTGGCGGCCTATTGCGTCGGCCGGTTCTGGGTCGAGCTGATGCGCGACGACACCGCCACCCATATCGCCGGCATCCGCATCAACGTATTCACCGCGACGTTCGTGTTCATCGGCGCCGTGGTGTACCTGCTGCTGGCGCCCAAGGGCCGCGAGGAACCGGAGAGCCTGGCCGGTTGGGAACGTCTGGAGGTCGACGGCGACCAGCCGGTGGAGGAGTGGACCGGGGATCTGGTGGCCGCGGCCAAGGGCAGCGGTGTGCTGGCGGCGGCGACCGTCGCCGGGGAACACGAGGCCGAAGACTCCGCGGCGGTCGGCGATATCGATGACCCCCATCGGGCCGTATTCGTCGACTCTGACTCTGACGCCGACACCACGGTTACCGAAGCGATTGCGGTCGAGGAGACGACCTCCGAGGACGGTGTGGAAGCCGAGGCCAGTGACGTGCCGGATGCCGCGGCGATGACCGTCGTGTACACCAGCGACGAGACTGTGGGCGAGGTGTCCGAGCAGACCGAGCACGAGGTGTCCGATGCGGACGATGCCACGACGGTGGTGTACGTCTCCGACGAGGTCACCGACACCCAGGTCGAGCATGTCGAGAATGAGGTGCATGAGGTAGCTGACACCGTCGTCGACGACCACGAGGTGGCCGACACCGCGGACGCCGACACAGATGCGGTGGGCAGCGACGCGACGGTCGTCATGTATCAGGCCCCGCAGGAGTCCGACACCGTGGTGGTCTACGGCTCACCGGACGCCGAGGTCGAGTACGAGGCGGTGTCGGAGAACGTCGAGGCGGATGTGCACGAGGTGTACGAGGTATACGGCGGCGATGCCCCTGACGACACCGAAGCGGTGCAGCGGGTCGCCGAATAGCATGACCGACCGCGCCGCGGCCGACGCACGCACCCGGCGCTACACCGGGCTGGCGGCGGGCCTGGCGGGCGGGGCGGCGCTGACGTACGTCGGGCTCGTTGACCCCCACCAACCCGGGTCGGTGTTCCCGCCGTGCGTCTTCAAGTTCGTCACCGGGTGGAACTGCCCGGCTTGTGGCGGGCTACGGATGACTCACGACCTGTTGCATGGCGACCTGTCGGCCGCGGTGACCGACAACGTGTTCCTGTTGGTCGGCCTGCCCATGCTGGCGCTGTGGTCGCTGTGGCGGGTGCGCCGCGGGAAGGCGGTGCTGACGCCGGCGCTGGTCGCCGTCGTCGGAATCGCTGCGGTGGGGTGGACCGTGATCCGCAATCTGCCCGGATTTCCGTTGGTTCCCACCATGATCGGACCGTAACCGCCCCGGCGGACTATGCTCAGCGTCGTGACGCGGCGCGGCAAAATCGTCTGCACTCTCGGCCCGGCCACCGACAGTGACGCCATGGTGAAGGCGTTGGTGGAGGCGGGGATGGACGTCGCCCGCCTGAACTTCAGCCACGGTGACTACAGCGACCATGAGCGGTCCTACGACCGGGTCCGCGCGGCTTCTGACGCCACCGGCCGGGCGGTCGGCGTGCTGGCCGACCTACAGGGCCCGAAGATCCGGCTCGGCCGGTTCGCCGACGGCCCCACCGAATGGGTCAACGGCGAAACCGTGCGGATCACGGTGGCCGACTGCGAAGGAACCCACGATCGGGTCTCGACCACCTACAAGCAGCTGGCGCGGGACGCCAAACCGGGTGACCGGATGCTGGTGGACGACGGCAAGGTGGCCGTCGTCGTCGAGCACATCGACGGTGACGACGTAGTGTGCACGGTCACCGAGGGCGGACCGGTCAGCAACAACAAGGGTCTGTCGATGCCAGGGATGGCGTTTTCCGTTCCGGCCTTGTCCGAGAAGGACATTGCCGATCTGGAGTTCGCGCTGAAACTGGGTGTGGACCTGGTGGCCCTGTCCTTCGTGCGTTCACCGTCGGATTTTGAACTGGTCCGCGAGGTGATGGACCGGGTGGGCCGACGGGTACCGGTGATCGCGAAACTGGAGAAGCCCGAAGCGGTGGCCAATCTGGAGGCGATCGTGATGGCATTCGACGCGATCATGGTGGCCCGCGGCGACCTCGGGGTGGAGCTGCCGCTGGAAGAGGTTCCGCTGGTGCAGAAGCGGGCGATCCAGACCGCACGGGAGAACGCCAAGCCGGTGATCGTGGCGACCCAGATGCTGGAATCGATGATCGAGAACTCCCGCCCCACCCGCGCCGAGGCATCCGATGTGGCCAATGCGGTGCTCGACGGTACCGACGCGGTGATGCTCTCCGGTGAGACCTCGGTGGGCAAATACCCGATCGAGGCGGTGCGGACCATGTCTCGCATCATCTGCGCGGTCGAGGACAACTCGACCGAGGCGCCCCCGCTGACGCATGTTCCGCGGACCAAGCGGGGCGTGATCTCTTATGCCGCACGCGATATCGGCGAACGGCTGGACGCCAAGGCGCTGGTGGCGTTCACCGCCTCCGGCGACACCGTGCGCCGGCTGGCCCGGCTGCACAGTCACCTGCCGCTGCTGGCGTTTGTCTCCGCACCGGAGATCCGCAGCCAGATGGCGCTGACCTGGGGTACCGAGACGTTCATCGTGCCGCACCTGGAGAGCACCGACGACATGATCCTGCAGGTCGACAAGTCGTTATTGGAGATGGACCGCTTCCAGCGCGGGGACCTGGTGGTCATCGTCGCGGGCGCTCCGCCGGGCACAGTAGGCTCGACCAACCTGATCCACGTGCACCGGATCGGGGAGAACGACCACTAGGTTTTCCAGTCGAACGGCGAGAGGCGGCGGGTGCCCAACTCCGTGGGGAACACCGATTTCGACGAACTGCTGGACATCCTGGAACTCACCCCGATCGGCGGCGACGTCTTCACCGGCCGTCATCCCCGCAAGAACCCGGTCCGTACGTTCGGCGGACAGCTGATGGCCCAGGCGTTCACCGCGGCCAGTCGCACCCTCGACCACAATCTCCCGCCCAGTGCGCTGTCAGTGCACTTCATCGCCGGCGGAGATCCCGCACAGGACATCGAGTTTCACGTCGTGCGGCTGCGCGACGAACGCCGGTTCGCCAACCGCCGGGTCGACGCCAGGCAAAACGGCACCCTGCTGGCCACCGCACTGGTGTCCTATCTGTCCGGCGGCCGCGGCCTGGAACACGATGCCGACGTCCCGAAGGTTCCCGAACCGGAAACCTTGCCGGGCATCGACGAACTGCTATCCGGCTACGAGGAAGTGGTGCCGCACTTCGCGAGCGCCATGCGTCCGATCGAGTGGCGCTACACCAACGATCCGGCCTGGGTGATGCGGGACAAGGGCGGGCAGCTGGAACACAACCGGGTCTGGATGACCGCCGCCGGTGAGATGCCCGACGACCCGGTGCTGCACACCGCGGCGATGGTCTATTCCTCGGACACCACGGTGCTGGATTCGATCATCACCTCCCACGGGCTGTCCTGGGGGTGGGACCGTATCTTCGCGGTCACCATCAACCATTCGGTGTGGTTTCACCGGCAGGTCGATTTCGCCGACTGGGTGCTCTATTCGACCGCGTCGCCGGTGGCCGCCGAATCCCGTGGACTGGGCATGGGCCACTTCTTCAACCGCGCCGGTGAGGTGGTGGCCACCGTCGTTCAGGAGGGCATCGTTAAATATTTTTCGCCGCGCGACGATCAAGCGGCAAAGCCGCGTTGAGGAGCACGGCAATTGTTGAGGCCCGCGCGAGAAGACTCAGCCCGGAGTGACCGCCGACTGACCGAAGCGGTCTTCCAGCCGCTGCTGGAAATCGGTAGTGCACTGTTCGACCTTGGCGTTGTCGCCTCGGGCGCTGTTGATGCAGTCGAAGTAATCCGCCCCGCCGGCGTTCTTGAAGACACCCATCCACACCGCGATGAACGCCAGGCTGAGTATCACCGCCAGCGCGCCGAGCACCAGGCCGGCCGTGGCTACTCCGCCGTTGTTGGCTTCACCTCGCCGGACCCGGCCCCGAGCCATGACCCCCAGAATGACAGCCACCACGCCGAATATGAGCCCAAACACCAC
>CAYPTG010000013.1:17167-19010 GCA_964413455.1 uncultured Mycobacterium sp.
GGGTAGGAGTACGGGTATGGCGGCACCCCGGCTGGCGGGGGAGTACCGGCCGGCGGGGTGGGGGTCCCGCCGGCCGGATCCGAGTTCTCAGTCATGGTTTCCCGCTTCACCTCGTAGGGACAGGAGATGCCAGCCAGGGTACCGCCGGAAGGTCGGTTAAGAGAGTGACTCGTGCACGACGGTCCGAACCTTGTTGCCTTCCTTGCGGATCCCGAAGGCGGCGATCACTTCGAAGACGCCGATCACGATCAGCCAGATACCGACCACCAGAACCAGCGTCGCCAGCGAGGAGAAGGGGTAGGCCAGCACGATGATGCCGGCGATGATGCTGATGATGCCGAAGAAGATGTTCCAGCCCCGTCCGGGGATGCCGTGCTCACCCAACGCGGTCGCCGTGGTGGCGACACCGCGGAAGATGAAGCCCACCGCGATCCAGATGGCGAGCAGCAGCAGGGCATACCCCTCGCCGAAGTGACGGAACGCCAGGATGGCCAGAATGAGTGACGCCGCGCCGCTGATGAACAGCAAGATGCGCCCACCTGCCGAGGTGTGCAGGCTGAACGCGAAAATCACCTGTGCAATACCGGAAATCAGCAGGTAGATACCGAACAAGACCGCCGCGACCAACAGCGTCGGGCCGGGCCAGAACAGCACCAGCGCGCCGAGTGCGATGGACAGTACGCCCGACAGCAGAGTCGACTTCCACAGGTGGTGGAATAGACCCGGTCGATGAATTACTTCGGTTGTCGTTGTCATGTCACCAAGTCTGGCACAGCCCACCGAGAGATCGTCGAAATAGCCCTTCGGCAGGCCAAACGGCCAGATCGGCGGTAGTTTTCTCGGTGGCGCGACCGGTATCCGACCGGTGCCGCGCGCCAGGTGGAGGAAAGGCCGACCGTGTTCACAGACCAGGACCTCACAGAAAAGCAGCACCCCAGCCGCGAGGCCGGGCGACGACGGTGGCAGATCGTGGCGGCGATCGCCATGGCCGGCGCCCTGACCTTGTCGGGCTGCGCGAAGAACGACGACTCGGCATCGGGCACCGCAGCCGGGCCGGTGTCGAGCACCGAGGTCAAGGCCCAGAAGGTCGACGAGATAGCCGCGACCGTCCCCGAGGACATTCGCAACTCCGGAAAGCTCGTCGTCGGGGTCAACATCCCCTACACCCCCAACGAGTTCAAGAACGCGGACGGCAAGATCGTCGGCTTCGACGTCGACCTGATGAACGCCGTCGCCGAGACACTGGGCCTGACACCGGATTACCGCGAGTCCGACTTCGCCAAGATCATCCCGTCCATCGACGGCGGCACCTACAACGTCGGCATGTCGTCGTTCACCGACACCAAGGAACGGGAGAAGTCGGTCGACTTCGTCACCTACTTCTCCGCCGGCACGCTGTGGGCGCAGCGGCCGGGTGAGGCGATCGACCCTGACAACGCCTGCGGCAAGAAGGTCGCGGTGCAGGCCACCACGATTCAGGAGACCGAGGAACTTCCGGCCAAGAGCAAAGCATGTGTCAACGCCGGCAAGCCGGAAATCCAGATCATCAAGTTCGACGCCCAGGATGCGGCGAGCAACGCCGTGGTGCTCGGCCAGGTTGATGCGATGTCGGCCGATTCTCCGGTCACCGCTTGGGCGATCCGGCAGAGCGAGGGCAAGCTGGAAGGCGCCGGCGCAACGTTCGACTCGGCTCCCTACGGCTGGCCAGTCAAGAAGGGGTCGCCGCTGGCCCAGTCGTTGCTCAAAGCGCTGGAACACCTGATCGCCTCCGGTGACTACAAGACCATCGCCACCAACTGGGGTGTGGAGTCCGGGATCATCGACAAGCCGGTCGTCAACGGGG
>CAYPTG010000014.1:0-18511 GCA_964413455.1 uncultured Mycobacterium sp.
CCACGCCGTCGGCCAGCCGCGGGGTGTGGAAACCCACCTCGACCTGTACCGGGTCAAAGACCGGCTTGAACACCGCGCCACCGCGCAGCTTGTTCTTCCGCTCGCCGGCCTCCCGGTCGGCGATCTGCTCGCAGTACAACTCGAAGCGGGACAGCTGCTCGGGGGTGCCGGTGATGACCACCGATCGCCGGCCGTTGCGAATCGACAGCGCCGGAGGCGCTACGGTGCGCACGTCGCGGGCGAAATCGTCCAGCAGTGCGGCGATCCGCTCGGGCTCGACGTTGGTCACCGACACCATCGGGGTCTTCTCACCCAGTGCGGTGATGCCGCGACGGCGGGCAACCAGGGTGCCGACCGCCCCGATCAGCTGGGCCAGCGCCAGCAGTTCGACGTCTTTGCCGCCGCCGGCGCGCAGAGCCTCCACGGCCAGCACGCCCTGGGAGTGGCCGGCCATCGCGACCGGCGGGGCGGCGGTGAAGTCCAGGCCCTGGCGGGACAGCGCCCGGATCGCGGCGATCTGGGCCAGCAGCACGCCGGGCATCGACACCGCCGCGGAGGTCAGTTGCCCGGCGGTGGGCACCGTCTCCTCGGCGGCCAGCTCCCGCACCCAGCGCAGCGGCTGGAATCCGATCGGCCGGACCACGGCCAGTTCGTCAGCAACCGGCTCCAGCAGCAGCTCGGCCTCCCCGGCGATCCGGGCCAGCTCCGATTCGATGCCCGCGGTGGTGACGAGTTCTTCCAGGCTGGTCAGCCAGGCCGAGTTGCCCTGGCCGCCGAAGGCGACGGCGTAGGGCTCACCGGCGTTGAGCCGGTCCACAAGCGCATGCGGGCTCACCCGATCGGCGTCATCTCCGGTGGGCAGCCTGTCTTGCTCGTGGATCGTCACCGTGTCTCCTCTGCTCGTCGGCGCTCTCTGCGCTCGTCTGCGCGACGGCCGTCTGGGCACTCAAGCCGTCCGCGCCAAAATCATTCACAATGCGGCCTATTAAGAGTCCCATAAGGACGGGCCGTATTTTGCATCGCGGATTTGTTACTGACGAGTTCTACGCACCGGTAACACGGTCGGTAGCGATGTTGCGCCGAAGGCTCTCGGCGGCCGCCGGGGCAAACGTCCTGCATGCAGGCGGTTACGGTCGAGTAGCCGCAATAGCCCTGCTCACAGGTAGATTGTTATGGAATCGTTATCTTAGGGTCGGCTGTCATCGGTCCGTCCGCGGGGGTGGTCGGCGTGCCCGGGCACCGGCGATAATTCGGTCCACAATTGTTCACCCAATTCCGCCTCGGCGGCGGCCGGCAAATACTACTTATCGGTAAGTTATTGGCGGCCGGAGCCGGTCAGGCCCATTGCCCGAATTGCGGCTTAAGGATGTTGTTGAGGTCCACCCCGACTCCGGCGACGCTGCGCGCGTCGATCTCGAACTGGTGCAGGTGCGCCGCCGGGTGCACGAACCCCTTCGGCGTCCCCCAGTTGTGCTGCCAGAACCAAGACCCCAAACCGTCCTGCAGCGCCCAGTCGATGACCTTGGAGTTGCCGTAGATACCGACGCGCTGGTGGCCGACGACCGACTCCCAACCCCGCAGGTAGGGCGCGACCTGAGCCTTGTACTGCTGAAGGCTGGGGTCGTCGTCGATGGAGGCGTAGATCGGTGCGGCGGCCGGCCCGCCGGCGGCGGTGTGCAGTTCCACGCCACGCTTGGCGTGCGTCACCCCGGCGCTTTGGCCGCCCAGCCAATCGGCGGTGGCCTCTTTGCCGTACTGGTAGTTGGACACGATCTTCAGGCCGTTCTGATACAGGTTGCGGGCCTCGTCGATCTTGATCGGCTTGCCCAGCATCCAGTTGCCGCCGGGCCGCCGGTCGGAGACGTAGCGAATCGCGCCGAGCCCCCCGGCGGCCTTGATATCGGCCGCGCTGAGCACCCCGGCGGCATAGTCGAACAGCACCCCGAGCGAGTCGGCCGAGGCGACCGCGCTGTTCACCGCCTCGGCCAGCGCGCCCAGGCTCAGCGCTGCGGGGGTGGCGGCGGCGAATTTCAGTACGTTGCGACGCGAAACGGACATGCGGGACACGGTAGCCCGACGACGATGCGCAGCCGGGGAGGCGCGAGGAGGAGTCGGGCCATTCGCGTAGCCCGACGACGATGCGCAGCCGGGGAGGCGCGAGGATGAGTCGGGCCATCCGTGTAGCCCGACGACGATGCGCAGCCCCGGAGGCGCGAAGAGGAGTCGGGCCGGCGCGCTTAGCCCGGCAGCGCGCCCTTCACAAAAAGGCTCTGCGGGGTGGCGCCCTCGTCCAGGTCGGCGGGCGGGGTGCGGTGATAGTGCGCCATCAGCTCCTGCGCGCTGGCCACCGACACGTCCCAGCCCCGTCCGCGCAGCCAGTCGGCGACGTCGGCCCGGTCTTCCAGGTACAGCAGATCTTCGATGTTCGGGATTTCCGGCAGGTCGTGTTCGGCCGCGGCGGCCCGGTACTTGTCGGTGAGCGCCCGCTGCTTAGCCATCGCGTCGGGGTCGAGGAAGTCAGCGCCGAAGGCCTCCACGGCGATCCGGCTGCCGGGTGCGCTGAGTTCCTGGACCCGCTCGAACAGCAAATCCTGGGCGGCGGCCGGCAGGTAGGGCAGCAGCCCTTCGGCCGACCAGGCCGTCGGCGCCGACGGGTCGAAGCCGCCTTGCCGTAGCGCGGTCGGCCAGTCGTCCCGCAGGTCGATCGCCACATTGATGTGCTCGGCGGTGGGGTGTGCGTCGTGAGCCAGCAACGTCGAGGTCTTGAACTCCAGCACGGCAGGCTGGTCAAGTTCGTAGACGCACGCTCCCGCCGGCCAGGCCAGCCGCCAGGCCCGGGCGTCCAGACCCGCGGCCAGGATCACCGCTTGGCGCACCCCGGCCTGCGCGGCATCCAGAAAGAACTCGTCGAAAAACGCTGTGCGCGAAGCGATATAGTCCCGCATGCCCTGCATCCGGGCGGGCAACTGCGGGTCAAAGCGGGCCAGATCGGCGGCCGGCATCCCGCCGGAGAACATGCTCCACATGCCGGGGCCGGCGGCCTCCAGGAAAAGCTTGGCGAACGGGTCGGTGATCAGCGGATTGTCGCTATCGGTCTCCATTGCCCGCGCCGCCGCCACGCCCAGGGCGGTGCTGCCGACGCTCTCAGTGATATTCCAGGTGTCGTTGTCTGCTCTGCTCACAACTTTCAATATACTCTGAAATATCAGAAGGATTGTTCGGCTCGTCGTTTGATGCCCAGCAACATGCCGCGGGTCATCAACGACATCACCGGTCCGGCGGCCTCGGCGCCGATGGCCCCGCCCGCCGCGTCGCTCTTGGTGCGGGTGCGCACCAGCAGCCGGCAGCGGTCCTGCAGATGCGGCACGATGTGGAACGACCAGACCCCGTCCAGCGGCACGGCCGGTGGCGCCAACCGCAACACGATCGACTCCCCTTCGGTCAGTTGAGCCACCGGCAGCGCCACCCCCTCGCTCAGCCCCATCCAGCCCCGCGGCACCACCCGGATCACGTCCCCGACGGCCAGTTGCTGCCACTCCGGGTGGATCCGGTCGGCGTTGCGGTGCTCCAACCCGAACAGGTTCTCCAACTTCTGGTAGCTGTACAGCCCGCCGCGGTCCTGGCCCATCTGCACCAGCCACGGCCACACCTCGGCGGCCGGAACATCGATCGAGATGCCCTCGGTGGTCTGCGTCGCCGGCTCAGGCACCAGCTCGTCCCCGGGCATCGCAGTCGCGCATTCCTCTTTACTGGTGCCCCAGTTCCGGAAATACTGGCGCGCCGCGTACAGCCCGGCGCTGGCGATCGCGCTGCCGGCGACTCCCTTCCACATGCCGCCCAGTCTCCCCCACCGGCGCCCGGTGCGCACGGGACTTCAGCCCCTACCGTCACGCCCGCTCCGGTGATCCGATGAACCTAAGGAAGGCAGCCCCATGAACCGATCCGCCCATCACCGACCGCCGCGACGGGTGTTCACCGACCGCCGCGAGGCCGGCCGGGTGCTGGCCGGGATGCTGGCGTCCTACCGCGGCCGTCCGGACGTGCTGGTGCTCGGCCTGGCCCGCGGCGGACTGCCGGTGGCCTTCGAGGTGGCCCTGGCGCTGGGTGCCCCACTGGATGCGTTCATCGTCCGCAAGCTCGGCGCGCCCAGGCACCGGGAGTTCGCCATCGGGGCGCTGGCCGGCGGGCAGGTGGTGGTCAACGACGAGGTACTGCGCGACCTGCGGGTCACCCCCGAGCAGCTGCAAGAGATCACCGAGCGGGAGTCCGCCGAGTTAGGCCGCCGGGAGGCAACCTACCGGGCCGGGCGCCCGCCTTTGGATGTCACCGGTAAGACGGTGATCCTGGTCGACGACGGTCTGGCCACTGGCTCGTCGATGCTGGCCGCGGTGCGGGCGCTGCGCGAATCCCACCCGACCGCGATCGTGGTCGCGGTGCCCACCGCCCCGGAGTCCACCTGCCGGGAGTTCGCCGGAATCGTCGATGAGGTGGTGTGCGCATCGATGCCCAGCCCGTTCGGCGCGGTCGGCGAGTCGTACGACGACTTCACCCAGGTCAGCGACGACGAGGTGCGAGACCTGCTGGCCACCCCCACGACGGAGCCGCCGGCACCGCCGGCTCGTCGGGCAGACTGGTAAGCCCATGACCGCCACCTCTGCGCCATTCACTCCCCCGTCGATCGTCGTCGGCGTCGACGGGTCCCGGGCCGCGCTGCAAGCGGCGCGCTGGGCGGCCGACGAGGCCACCTCACGCGACCTGCCGCTGCACCTGGTGGCCGTCGCCCGCACCGATGCCGGGTACCAGGAAGCACATGCCGCGGTGCAGGCCGCCGCCGTTGCGCTGGCCGAGGCCGGATCGCCGGTGCCGGTCAGCACCGAGGTCGCCACCGGCGAGCCGGCGCAGGCGTTGCTCGCCGCGGCCCGCTCGGCGGTCATGCTGTGCGTCGGCGCGGTGGGCATCGAATACCTGGAGGGCCGGGTCCGCTCGACGGTGCACGCGCTGGTCGCCGCGGCGCACTGCCCCTTGGCGGTGGTCCGCAGCCCGTCGCCGGTGGGCCGCGGAACCGAGCATCCGAACCCGGCGGCCGACGGTCCCGGCTGGGTGGTCGTCGAACTGGATGAAACCCCGGACAGCGCCGCGGTGCTGCAGTTCGCCGTCGAGGAGGCCCGGCTGCGCACGGCGCCGCTGCGGGTGCTGGGCACCTGGCAGCCGCACGACACCGGCGACGCCGTCGAGCAGGGCGACCGCCGGGTCCGCGCCCAGCTGGACCGTCGGCTGGAGACCTGGCGGCACCGCTACCCGGACCTGGATGTGGCACCGGTGGCGGTGCACGGCAGCGGGCTGGATTGGCTGGCCGGCCATGCCGCCGCGATCGGGCTGATGGTGATCGGGGCGCGCAATATCGTCGCCGTCACCGAGCTGCTGGGTCCGGCCGGGCTGGCCGCCCTGCCCGGCACCTCGATCGTGATCGTGGATCGGCAACGGCTGCTCTGATCCGGGCTGGTTGTCGTTGCGCCGGTTATCGTGACAGCCATGGTGACGGTCTTCCTGGTCGATGACCATGAGGTCGTCCGCCGGGGACTGATCGACCTGCTCAGCGCCGACCCCGACCTGAAGGTCATCGGCGAGGCCGGCACCGTCGCCCAAGCCATGGCCCACATCCCCACGTTGCGGCCCGACGTCGCGGTGCTCGACGTCCGGCTGCCCGACGGCAACGGCATCGAGCTGTGCCGCGACCTGCTCGCCAGCATGCCCGGCCTGCGCTGCCTGATGCTCACCTCGTTCACCTCCGATGAGGCGATGCTGGACGCCATCCTGGCCGGGGCCAGCGGATACGTCGTCAAGGACATCAAAGGCATGGAGCTGGCCAAGGCCATCAAGGACGTCGGGGCCGGCCGTTCGCTGCTGGACAACCGGGCGGCCGCCGCGCTGATGGCCAAGCTGCGCGGGGCCGCCGAACGCTCCGACCCGCTGGCCGGGCTGACCGATCAGGAGCGGGTGCTGCTGGGCCTGCTCGGTGAGGGCCTGACCAACAAGCAGATCGCCGCCCGGATGTTTCTGGCCGAGAAGACCGTCAAGAACTACGTATCGCGGCTGCTGTCCAAGCTGGGCATGCAGCGGCGCACCCAGGCGGCGGTGTTCGCCGCCAAACTGGATGATCAGCGCCGGGACGACTGAACCGTGGACACCGACCCGCGTGACCACGGGCTGGTCGAGGCCATGCTGGCCGTCACCTCCGGGCTGGACCTGGACGCCACCCTGCAGACCATCGTGGACAACGCGACCAAACTGGTCGACGCCCGCTACGGCGCGCTCGGGGTGCGCGGCGGGGATCAACAGCTGGTCGAGTTCGTCGTCACCGGCATCGACGACGACACCCGCCGCCGGATCGGCGCTCTGCCGTCCGGTCGCGGGGTGCTCGGCGTGCTGATCGATGACCCCAAACCGATCCGGCTCGACGACATCCGGCTGCACCCGGACTCGGTCGGGTTTCCGCCGAACCACCCGCCGATGCACACCTTCCTCGGGGTGCCGGTGCGCATCCGCGACGAGATCTACGGCAACCTCTACCTGACCGAGAAGGCTGACGGTCGACCGTTCACCGAGCACGACGAGGTGCTGGTGGAGGCGCTGGCCGCCGCGGCCGGTATCGCGATCGCCAACGCCCGGCTCTACGAGCAGTCCCGCGAACTCGACCTGATCGCCGACCGGGAGCGAATCGCCCGGGATCTACACGACCACGTCATCCAGCGGCTGTTCGCGGTGGGGCTGTCTCTGCAAGGCGCCATCCCCCGGGCCGTCGACCCGGAAGTGGCGCAGCGGCTCAGCGATAACGTCGATGAGTTGCACGCCGTCATCCAGGACATCCGGTCCACCATCTTCGATCTGCACGGCGGCTCGCCCGGCACCACCCGGCTGCGGCAGCGGCTGCAAGAGGCGGTCGCCGCGTTCGGCGGGCAGGGGCTGCGCACCGCCGTGCACTTCGTCGGGCCGCTGTCGGTGATCGATGCCGCCCTGGCCGATCACGCCGAGGCGGTGGTGCGCGAGGCGGTCAGCAACGCGGCCCGGCACGCCGGGGCCCGGGCGGTGACCGTCGAGGTCAGGGTGGACGACGAACTGTGCCTGGAGATCACCGACGACGGTTGCGGCATGCCGACCGACGTCACCGCCAGCGGGTTGAACAACCTGCGGGCCCGGGCCGCCGAGGTGGGCGGGGAGCTGTGCCTCGCCGATGCGCCCGGCGGCGGGACGGTGCTGCGGTGGTCGGCGCCGCTGCCGTGATCTAACTCCTAGCGACAATCACCGGGAGCTTGGCCCGATGCACCACGGAGGTGCTCACCGAGCCGAGCAGCATCCCGGCGAAACCGCCGCGCCCGTGGCTGCCGACCACCAGCAGCTGCGCCGTCTTGGCCTGTTCCAGCAGCTGATGGGCCGGCTTGTCGACGACGACCACCCGGCGCACCAGCACATCGGGGTAGCGCTCCGGCCAGCCGGACAGCCGCTGGCTGAGGGTTTCCTCACCCATCTCCTGCAGTGTCGTCCAATCCAGGCCGGGGAACTCGAATACCCCGCTGTCGCTCCAGGCGTGCACCGCCACCAGGTCCACGCCCCGGAACGAGGCCTGCTCGAAGGCGACTTCCAGGGCGTGCTCGGAGGCCGGCGAGCCGTCCACCCCGACCACCACCGAAGCCTGCGACGGATGCGGGATCAGCGGGTCGACGTCACGGATGACCGCCACCGGGCAGTGGGCGTGGTGCACCAGCGCGGTGCTCACCGAGCCCAGTAACCCGCGGGCCAGCGCGCCGCGGCCGTGACTGCCCACCACGATCATCTGCGCCCGGCGGGACAGATCGGTCAGCATCGGCACCGGCGGGCCGCTGACCATATCGGTGCTCACCGTCAGATGCGCGTCGCCGGCGGCTTCCTTGGCGGTGGCCAGCATGTGGTCCAGCAGCTTGCTGGCTTCTTTCTCCTGCCATTCCAGGTAGCCCGCCGGCATCGGGACGTCCGGGAAGGCCATCACCGCCGGCGGGGTGAGCACGGTGACCAGCTCCAGGGCTACCCCGCGCCGGGCCGCGTCACGCGCCGCCCAATCCACCGCCACCCTGGACGGCGCCGAATCGTCGACGCCGACGATGATCGGCTGCGCGCTTGCCGCAGTTGACATCTGACTGCCTCCTCGCCCTCTGACACCCTCTAGAACCCGTTACACCTCTTCACTATCGACGTTAGTCCCGTTCGGCCCGAGTCGTCAGGGGCATTGGTCCTCACATGCAAGGTCCCTCACATGCGACTGAAGACACCGGCGGTGTCCTATCGTCGGGGTCATGGCGAGGTCATGGTGAGCGGTCGGGCCTTCGGGGCGCCGGCCGAGGGCGCCGATTCCGGGGTGACGGTCGGCATCGACTCGCGTTACTGCGACGGTGTGCTGTTCGGGCTGACCGGCGGTAACCCCGACGGCGCCGCCGCCCTGACCGCTCGGTTGCGCGAGGGCGGGGTGCGGGTCGGCGATGATCTGGCCTTGCCCGGGTCGCCGGACCCGGAGCTGTTGACGCAGGCGGCCCAACGGCTGGGGGTGCGGCCGGGGCGGGCCGCGGTGCTGACCGACTCCGAGGCCGAGGTGATCGCGGCGCGGGCCGGCGGCTTCGGCCTGGTGATCGGCGTGATCGACGTCGGCGGTGGCGGCGCGGCCGGGGTGGCCGGGGTGGCGCTGCGCGAATGCGGCGCCGACGCGGTGGTCGCTGACCTTGCCGAGGTACAGGTGCGCTCGACCGGCCGACGGATGTCCACGCTGCCTGACGCGCTGACCTCCTTCGACCAACTGGCCGGACCGCTGGCCGGCCGGCCTGCGGCGATCTTCTTCGACTTCGACGGCACCTTGTCGCCGATCGTCGAGCACCCCGAGGCGGCCGCGCTGGCGCCCGGCGCTGCCGAAGCGCTGCGCTCACTGGCTGCGCGGTACCCAGTGGCGGTGCTATCCGGCCGCGACCTGGCCGACGTCCGGGAGCGGGTCGGCATATCCGGGCTGTGGTACGCCGGCAGCCACGGCTTCGAGATGGTCGCCCCGGACGGGGAGTATCACCGCAATGAGGTTGCTGCACAGGCGATTCCGCTGTTAGAGCGGGCCGCTACCGAGCTCACCGACCGGCTGGTGCCGTGGTCCGGTGTGGTGGTGGAACACAAGCGGTTCGCCGTCGCCGTGCACTATCGCAACGCCGTGCCCGAGGCCGCCGCCGCGGTGACAACGGCGGTGCACGACGTCGGCGGCCGCCTCGGCCTGAAGGTGACCGCCGGGCGCAAGGTGGTCGAGCTGCGGCCGAACCTGAACTGGGACAAGGGTAAAACGCTGGAGTGGATCGCCGGCCGGCTGGCCGGTGGCGTACCGCTGGCACCGATCTTCCTCGGCGACGACCTGACCGATGAGGACGGGTTCGACGCCGTGCTGCACGACGGAGTGGGCATCGTGGTCCGGCACACCGAAGACGGTGACCGCGCCACCGCCGCCCGGTTCTGTCTCGATGACCCCGAACATGTCGTCCGGTTCGCGCGCCGCCTAGTTGAGCAGGTAATCCGCTAGTCGAGTCGGCGATGCCTAGAGCGGCTCGAACTCCGAAATCAGCCAGCGCTCACCACTTTTCACCATGGTCACCTTGACCGAGCTGGCGGACACCGCCGGTGTCGGCCGCTCCTTGCTGCTGGTCACCTGGTTGACGAAGAGCAGCACGGCGGCCTTGTCCGGCCGCATCTCGGCGACACCGGCCCGCGCCACATTGGCCTCGGACTTGACGCCCTTCTGCTTGGACGCCGGGACAACGACCGCGGTGGTGAAATTGTTGTAGTAGTCGAGGAATTGGCCGGTCAGGTGCGTCTTCGCGGTGGCCATATCGTCTTTGAGGGTCTCCGGCGAATACGACAGCGCCGCCTCGACACCCGCCTTGGCGTCGGCAACCACCTGCTGACGGGCCTGCGCGCCGGTGAGCTGATCGGGCCGGTACAGCCACCAGTAGACCGCGCCGGCGGCCAACAGCGATGCCAGTACCAACACCGCCGCTACTAAGGCGATCCGGTGCCCACGCGCCCAGGCCAGACCCGACCTCACGACAGCCGCTCCACATCGGCACCTGACATCTTGTAGGCGTCGCCGTCGCGGGTGACCGTCACGGTGACCCGGAACGGACGCGAATCTTCGTGTGCGCCATTGGCGTTGGTGACCTCCGAGGTCGCCGAGACCAGCACCACGGCACGGTTGCCCTCTACCGAGTCCAATGCCGCGAGGTTGACCGACCCTTTGGTCACCGCCTTGGCTTTCTCCGCGGTCTTGACGAAATCGTCCACGGTGGCAGCGAGCCGGTCATGGAACTGCCCGGTGGACAGATCCAGCATCCGTTGCACATCGGCCCGGGCGTGAGCGTGATCGACCGACAGCAGGGCGGTCACCCCGGCGCTGGCCGCCTCGACGAACCGGCGCTCATCGGCCCGCTGGGCCGAGGCCTGGGCGTGCTGCCACAGCATCAGGCCGGTCAGCGTCAACGCGGCGCCGGTGAGCAGCGCGGCCAGCGCCCAGCCCGCGGTTTGCCAGGTTTGCCGGGGGGCGGCGGCGACGGCCGGACCGCCGGTCGGGGGCTCCGTCGTCGGCCACACCGGTTCGGGAGCCGGCTCGACGCCCGCCCGCTCGCCGGGCCCGCCGCCCAACTCGTCCTCCGCCACGACACCCGATCGTAGGGGTTGCCAGAGAAATGACCGACGACCCCACGGTCGACACGCTAGGTGCAACCATGTAGCCGCATGGTCAATCCGTGGCACGCTGATAGCCGATGACTCACCCCGCCACCCCCGCTACACCTCCACAATGGCGCCAATTCGCTGCCGCCTCAGCGCATTACGGTGCTCCCGCCACCGATTACCCGGCGCTGTGGCAATGGTCGGTGGATAACCCGGCGCGGTTCTGGCGGGCGCTCTGGGAATACTTCGACGTCCCGGCCGCTACCGGCCCGGCGCCGGGTGATGGCGGAGTGCTGGCCGAGGCAACGATGCCCGGTGCTCGATGGTTTCCCGGCGTCACGCTGAACTACGTCGACCAGGTGCTGCGCCACGCCGACCTGCCCGGGGCCGCCGTCGTCGGCATCGACGAGGACGGCACCCGCACCTGCATTGACTGGTCGCAACTGCCCGGGCGGGTCGGTGCGCTGGCCGCCGAGCTGCGCCACCTGGGTGTGGGCGTCGGCGACGGCGTGGTGGCCTACCTCCCGGATATCGCCGAAGCCGTGGTGGCGTTCCTGGCGACCGCGGCGGTCGGCGCGGTGTGGTCGTCCTGCGGCCAGGACTACGCCCCCGAAGGCGCCGCGTCCCGGCTGGGCCAGCTGGCCCCGAAGGTGGTATTCAGTTGCAGCGGTTACCAATTCAATGGCCGCTGGATCGACAAGCGTGCCGATACCACCGCACTGCTGGACGCGCTACCCGGCGAGCCGCATCTGCTGATGCTCGACGGCGACGCCTACCGCGCGATCGTCGCTCACCTGGTGCCGCCGGAGGTGACGCCGGTGCCGTTCGACCATCCGCTGTGGGTGTTGTTCACTTCGGGCACCACCGGCCGTCCCAAGGGCATCGCCCACGGCCACGGCGGTGTGCTGCTAGAACACCTGAAAGCCGTTGTCCTGCACGCCGATTTAGGCCCCGGCGATGTGTTCTTCTGGCAGACCGCGCTGAGCTGGATGATGTGGAACTTCCGGGTCAGCGGGCTGCTGTGCGGGGCGACCGTCGTCGGCTACAGCGGGCACCCGATGTACCCCGACGCCGACCGGCTCTGGCAGCTGGTCGCCGATGAGGCCGTCGGCTACTTCGGCACCAGCCCCGGGCAGCTTCAGGCCTCCCGCAAGGCCGGGCTGCATCCCGGCGCCCAGCACGACCTGAGCCAGCTGCGCGCCCTGGGTAGCACCGGTTCACCGCTGCCGGCCGATCTGTTCGAGTGGGTGAAGGCCGAGGTCGGTGCCGGCGTCGAGGTGTCTTCGATCAGCGGCGGCACCGATGTGGTGACGGCGTTCGCCGGCGGCACCGCGGGTGTACCGGCCGCCGCCGGGGAGCTGGCCACCCGCTACCTCGGCGTCGATCTGCACAGCTGGTCACCGAGCCGGCAACCGCTGATCGGGGAGGTCGGCGAGCTGGTGATCACCGCGCCGATGCCGTCTATGCCGGTGGGGTTCTGGGGCGACTCGGATGGGTCGCGTTATCGCGCAGCGTATTTCGATCACGAGTGGGACGACGGCCCGGCGCCGGGGGTGTGGCGGCACGGCGACTGGGTCACCGTCACCGACCGCGGCTCGCTGATCATCCACGGCCGCAGCGACGCCACCTTGAACCGGCACGGCATCCGGATGGGATCGGCGGACATCTACGAGGTGGTCGAAGGGCTGGACGCCGTCACCGAGGCGTTCGTGGTGGGCATCGACGGGCCGGACGGCGCCTACTGGATGCCGCTGTTCGTCACGCTGGCCGAAGGCCGGACCCTGGACGACGCCCTGGTCGGCACCATCCGCGACACCATCCGCACCAGGCTTTCGCCCCGGCACGTGCCCGACGAGGTGATCGCAGCGCCCGGCATCCCGCACACCCGCACCGGCAAGAAGCTGGAGGTTCCGGTGACCGCGATCATGGCCGGGCGCAGCGCGGTGTCGCTGGACCCCCGCGCCGTCGACCATCCGGAGCTCATCGACTGGTATCGCGAGCAAGGCGCCCGACGACGATGCGGGACGCAACGTCCCGAGGATGAGTCGGGCAATGGGGCCTAACCGCCGTCAACGCCCAACGTAACGGCTATGCACGCGTCCCGGCCGATCTCCGTACATGACGGCTACGTTCGACGGGTTGCCGGTCACCCGACCGGGCGCGGCCCCCGTGGCGGCTGCTGATTCTGCACAAACGACGAGCACAGCGCGATGTTGCTGGCGATGCAGGGCTGCCCGTTGATGGTCGGGGTGTTCACCGGCGCCAGACACTGCGCGGTGTAGGGGTTGGGGACGAAGCCGGGCGCGCATCCCTGGGCCTGTGCCCCTGAAGCCAGTCCGAGCGCCCCGGCGGCCAGCCCGGCCCACAACTCCGCGACCAACACCGGCCCGAGACCACGCCGAGCACCCATTAGTCCAGGGTACGCTCGCCGCCATGTCGCAGATGAACCCCGGAGCACAGGACTACCCGCCGAATTTTCCGCCGGTAGCACCCCCGCCTGCCCCGACGACCCGCCAGTCGACGGCCGGTTGGCTGGCGCCGCTGGCGCTGGTGATCTCGCTGCTGGCCGCGGCGGGTGCCGGCTGGTCGCTGTTCAAGCCGCACACCCCGGCCACCCCGTCGATCTTTGCCGCCAACCCGACCGCCGAGAACCCCAAGGACGCGGCGTGCAAGGCGTTCGTCCTGGTCGCCAAGGGTGCGTCGTTGCAGTCGCAGCGCGACCTCGGCCGGGAGCCGGTGGCCCTGGAGACCGTCGCCGCCAACACCCGCCTCGCACTGGCCAGCGGGGCGATCTATCTGCGCGACAAGGTGCCGTCGAACACCCCGCCGGAGCTGGCCGAGCCGCTGGCCAAGCTGTCCGGCCAGTTCCAGGAAATCGCGCAGCACTTCTTCGCCGGCCAGACCAGCAGCGACGCCGAGCAGGGCGCTCGGCTGAAAGCGGCCGACGAGACCTCCAAGAAGCTGCTCGAACTCTGCGGGTGACGCCCCGCCAATCCCGCCATGGATGACCTCCACCGCGCTGCCCCACGGGTCTCACTGACGCAGATCGCCTTTGGTTTCAGCCACATCGCGCTGGCCTCCTTCGGCGGCAGCCTGGGGGCGTGGTCGCGGGAAGTGGTCGTCATCCGCAAGAAGTGGATGGCCGAGGAGCAGTTCCTGTCGGCGTTGGCCATGTGCCAGATCATGCCCGGGGCCAACCAGATCAACCTGGCGGTGTTCGTCGGCACGGCGCTGCGCGGGGCACCGGGGGCCGTCGCCGCGCTGCTCGGACTGTGCGTGCCACCGATGATTCTGGTCCTCGCCCTCGGGTTCATCTACTTCACCTATCACGAGGTCCCCCGGGTCAACGGTGCACTGCACGGGGCCTCGGCCGCCGCCGTCGCGCTGGCCCTGACGATGGTCATCAAAACCGGCAAGAAGTGCCTCACCGGCATGATCCCGGTGGCGTTGTTCCTGGCCAGCTTCCTGCTCTACGGTGCGCTGCGCTGGCCGCTGCTGCCGACCCTGGCTATCCTGGCGCCGCTGAGCCTGATCTGGGCCTGGCCTCGAAAGCGCGTGCCGGCATGAGCACGACCTGATGAGCACCTACCTGTCGCTGCTGACCATGTTCAGCACGCTCTCGTTGCTGTCCATCGGCGGCGCCAACGCGGTGCTGCCGGCGATTCATCTGCAGGCGGTCGGTGGCCACCATTGGCTCACCGATACCCAGTTCGCCGACGTCTTCTCCATCTCCCAGGCCGCACCCGGCCCCAATATTCTCATCGTCTCGCTGATCGGCTACTCGGCTGGAATCAAGGTGGCAGGCGTGGTCGGCGGCCTGATCGGCGGGGTGTTGGCCTTCGCTGCGATAGTCCTGCCGGCGGCGCTGTTGATGTATCTGGTGGCGGCGTCCTGGCAGCGGACCCGCGATTCCAAGCTGCGCTACGCCGTGGAGAAGGGCTTCGCCCCGCTGACCGTCGGCCTGTTGCTGGCCACCTCGCTGGTGATGAGCCGCGCCGCCGACCACGACTGGCGGGCCTACCTCATCACCGCCGTCGCCACCACGATCTTCGTCCGCACCAACATCAACCCGCTGGCCGTAGTGGCGGCCGCCGCGCTGCTGGGCTACCTCGGCTTCGTCTGAGGTTCCGATAGGTTCATCCAGTGCGAGTCGACGGCCGCGAAGTCACCGTAACGGGCAGCCTGCTGCAACCGCTGACCCGCCGCACCAACGACATCGTCCGGCTCGCCCTGGCCTCGGTGTTCCTGGGCATCGTCATCTTCAGCTCGCTGATCACCCGCAACGACTGGGTCAGCCTGGAGAAGTCGGTCTCCGACATCGTCGGAGTGCTGACCCCCACCCAGTCCAACGTCGTCTACCTGGCGTACGGCATCGCCATCGTGGCGCTGCCGTTCGTCATTCTGGTCGGCCTGATCGCCGGTCGGCAGTGGAAGTTGCTGGGCGCCTACGCCGCCGCCGGTCTGATCGCGGTGTTGGCGCTGTCCATCCGCGGCCAGGGCATCGCCGCGCCGCGTTGGCATTTCGACATCAACGACCGGCTCTCCACCATGCTGTCGCAGTTCCTCGACGACCCGCGCTGGATCGCCATGCTGGCGGCGATCTTGACGGTGTCCGGGCCGTGGCTGCCGGCGCAGTGGCGGCGCTGGTGGTGGGGGCTGCTGCTGGCGTTCGTGCCGATTCACCTGGTGGTCAGTGCGGTGGTGCCGGCCCGCTCGCTGCTGGGTCTGGCGGTGGGCTGGTTCGTCGGGGCGCTGATCGTGCTGGTGGTCGGCACCCCGGCGCTGGTGGTCCCGGTGGACGGTGCGGTGCGGGTGCTGGCC
Organism: uncultured Mycobacterium sp.; assembly: GCA_964413455.1. Taxonomy (GTDB): domain Bacteria; phylum Actinomycetota; class Actinomycetes; order Mycobacteriales; family Mycobacteriaceae; genus Mycobacterium. Next base: position 15,544 of record CAYPTG010000014.1, read on the forward strand.
CGCCGCGGCTTTCTGGTCGACGCGCTGACCGTCATCCGTCCCGGCGGCCGCGGTCCCATCGAGCTGGCCGCCACCGACGCCGAAGGCCATGGCGCCGTCGTCGAGCTCTACGGCCCCAATCAGCGCAGCGGCGGCGCGCTGCGGCAGTTCTGGCGCTGGCTGGTGCTGCGCGACAAGGAGACCGGGCCGCTGCAGATGTCGCTGCACCGCGCCGTCGAGCACCGAGCCCTGATGACCACCGCCGTCGGCGATCTGGGCCTGGCCAACACCTCGACGCTGAGCCTGTCCGGGCTGGAGCGCGGCTGGACGCTGTTCGCGCACACCCATCCGCGCGGCACCCCGCTGGACACCGAAGGCCAGGAAAACCAGGACCCCGCCGCCATTTGGGACGCGCTGGCGACGCTGCACGCCAACCAGATCTCGCACGGCGACCTGCGCTCCAGTGAAATCACCGTCGACCAAGACGGCCACGCCCCCACCGCGCTGTTCGGCGGCTTCGGCAACTCTGAATACGGCGCCTCCGAGCAGCAACTGCAATCCGATGTCGCCCAACTGCTGGCCACCACCACCGACCGCTTCGGCGCCACCCCGGCGGTGCGCGCCGCCATCGACGCCCTGGGTACCGACGCGGTGCTGGCCGCTTCCCGCCGTCTCACCCGCTCGGCGATGCCGGCCCGCATCCGAAAGACCTTGAGCAACCCCAAGGAGGTCCTGGCCGCCGCCCGCGACGAGGTGAAGCTGCAAACCGGGGCCGAGGCTATCCAGACCGAGACCATCACCCGGTTCAACCGCAAGCAGATCATCCAACTGGTGTTACTGGTGGCGCTGGTCTACGTCGCCTACCCGTTCATCACCACCATGCCGACGTTCTTCTCCGAGCTGCGCACCGCCAACTACTGGTGGGCGCTGATGGGTCTGGCGGTCTCCGCGCTCACCTACGTCGGGGCGGCCGCCGGGCTGTGGGCCTGCGCCTCGGAGCTGGTGTCCTTCCGCAATGTGCTGATCATGCAGTTCGCCAACACTTTCGCCGCCACCACCACCCCGGCCGGGGTGGGCGGGCTGGCGCTGAGCACCCGGTTCCTGCAGAAGGCCGGCCTGGGCACGGTGCGAGCCACCGCCGCGGTGGCGGTGCAGCAGGCGGTGCAGGTGATCACCCATGTGGCGCTATTGATCTTTTTTAGCGTGGCCGCAGGCGCCTCGGCCGACCTGTCGCACTTTGTGCCCAAGGTGGGGCTGCTCTACCTGATCGGCGCGCTGGCCCTGAGCGCCGTCGGCGCGTTCCTGTTCGTCCCGAAGCTGCGTAACTGGCTGGCCACCGCGGTGCGCCCAAAGATCACCGAGGTCAGCGGCGATCTGGTGGAGCTGGTCCGCGAGCCGAAACGGTTCGCGCTGATCGTGCTGGGCTGCGCCGGCACCACCCTGGGCGCGGCGCTGGCGCTGTGGGCCAGTGTGGAGGCCTTCGGCGGCGGGACGACATTCGTCACCGTCACGGTGGTGACGATGGTCGGAGGGACACTGGCCTCGGCGGCGCCAACGCCGGGCGGGGTGGGTGCGGTGGAGGCCGCGCTGATCGGCGGGCTGGCCGCGTTCGGGGTGCCGACGGCGATCGCGGTGCCATCGGTGCTGCTGTATCGGGTGCTGACGGTCTGGATTCCGGTGTTCGTGGGCTGGCCGATCATGCGCTGGCTAACCAACAAGGACATGATCTAGACGTCGGATCTAAACGTTGGTCATCGGCGTGTCGCTACGGAACTGACGAATTGCTGACCGGCCGCTGCCGAAGAAATCACTAGTCACGCACCCTTCGAGATCCGGCTCTGAAATAAACCTGAGACCATTGTGAGGAAAAGTAGTGACTTTGGCTATGCGGTCTGACAGTATCCAAACGTAAGGCCGGATTAAGTCGCCACACTCGGCGTCCCGTGGCCCGCACTTGAATTTTTTAACTGTAAATGACACCTAGGTTGGGGAGTTCTCAATGCGCACATCGGCAGACAACAACGGTCAGGGCGGTCAGCGTTCGGCGACGAAGGCGGTGCGGCCGATCGCGGTGGGCCGTTCGACGTCCGAGTCGCCCTTGGTGTCCAGCTACGCCCGGTATGTGGGCCGGGTGGGCGCGCTGGCAGTGACCTTAGGTGTGGGTGCCGCGGTGGCGTGGTCTCCGGCGGCCTATGCCGATACGCGTGGTTCGGGCGGGTCGTCGGGTTCGGATTCCAGCGCGTCGTCGTCGACGGATAACTCCAGCTCGGCTGCGACTCGTGGTGGCGCTTCGCGTGCTCAGCGTGGCGCGCCGGCGGCGTCTCCGGCCGAGCAGGCCCCGGTTGCGGAGGCTCCGGTTGTGGAGGCTCCGGTTGAGGTTCCCGAGCCGGTCAGTGTGAATGAGGCCCCCGCTGTTGAGGCCCCGGCTCCGGCCGCGGTTGTTGAGGCTCCGGTGCGTGCCTCGGCGCGCGGTCATCAAGCTGAGGCCGCCCCGGTGGTGGAGGCTCCGGCCCCGGTGGAGTCTTCGGGTGCGGTGGCTGAGGTTGTGACCCCGGCTGAGACCGTTCCTGCCGTGGAGGCTCCGGCTGCGGTGGTTGAGGCTCCGGCCGAGCAGGCTGTGGTGGCGGTGGCCCCCTCGAACAATTCGGTTCCGGCTGCTGCGGCGGCGACCGGTGCTGCTGCAGCTGCGTCGGTGGCTCCGGCCGAGGCGACCGCCGCTGCTACGGCGGCGGCCCCGGTGGTGACGGCCACCCCGGCGGCGGCCAGCAGCGTCAGCGTGGGCCAGGCCCTGTGGTCCTGGCTGACCGGTGGCACCGGTGGCGCCCCGGGTGCGGCCCCGCTGCTGTGGACCGCGGCGGCGTTCACCCGTCGTGAGCTCGGTGGTACCGGTTCGACCGTGGCTCCGGCGGCCTCGACCACCACCGGTGAGACCAATGGTCTGCCGGCCGCCAACAGCGTGGCCTCGGCGGTGGGCAACCCGTTCCAGGAC
>CAYPTG010000015.1:0-6006 GCA_964413455.1 uncultured Mycobacterium sp.
GCGTGACTGCACCTACCGACCTGCCCAGCACCCTCGGCGAACTGCGTGCCTCCGGGCACCGTGAGCGCGGCGTCAAGCAGGAGCTCCGGGACAACCTGCTGACCGCGCTGGCCGCCGGCGACGACGTGTGGCCGGGCATCTTCGGCTTCGAGGACACCGTGCTGCCGCAGTTGGAGCGCGCGCTGATTGCCGGCCACGATGTCGTGCTGCTCGGCGAACGCGGCCAGGGCAAGACCCGGCTGCTGCGGTCGCTGGCCAACCTGCTCGACGAGTGGACCCCGGTGATCGCCGGTGCGGAACTCGGCGAGCACCCGTATTCGCCGATCACCCCGGAGTCGATCCGCCGGGTGGCCGAGTTGGGCGACGACCTGCCGATCAGCTGGCGCCATCGCAGCCAGCGGTACACCGAGAAGCTGGCCACCCCGGACACCAGCGTCGCCGATCTGGTCGGTGACATCGACCCGATCAAGGTGGCGCAGGGCCGCACCCTGGGCGATCCGGAGACCATCGCCTTCGGGCTGATCCCGCGGTCGCACCGCGGCATCGTGGCGGTCAACGAACTGCCCGACCTCGCAGAACGCATCCAGGTCGCGATGCTCAACGTGATGGAGGAGCGCGACATCCAGGTCCGCGGCTACACGCTGCGGCTGCCGCTGGACGTGCTGGTGGTGGCCAGCGCCAACCCGGAGGACTACACCAACCGGGGCCGGATCATCACCCCGCTCAAGGACCGCTTCGGCGCCGAGATCCGCACCCACTACCCGCATGAGCTGGACGCCGAGGTGGCGATGATCGTCCAGGAAGCGCAGCTGACCGCGACGGTGCCGCCGTACCTCTTGCAGATCGTCGCCCGCTTCGCCCGGCTGCTGCGCGAATCGCACGCGGTGGACCAGCGTTCCGGGGTGTCGGCCCGCTTCGCCATCGCCGCCGCCGAGACGGTGGCCGCTTCGGCGCGGCACCGCGGTGCGGTGCTGGGCGAGGATCAGCCGGTCGCCCGGGTGGTGGACCTGGGCACGGTGATCGACGTGCTGCGCGGCAAGCTGGAATTCGAGTCCGGCGAAGAGGGCCGCGAGCAGGCGGTGCTGGAGCATCTGCTGCGCCGCGCCACCGCCGATACCGCGCAGAAGACCTTGGGCGGCATCGATGTAGGCCCTCTGGTGTTGGCGGTGGAGAACGCGACGGTGACCACCGGCGAGCGGGTATCGGCCAAAGATGTGCTCGCGACGCTGCCCGGCATCCCGGTCATCGACGCCGTCGCCGAACGGCTCGGCGCCACCAACGAGGGTGAGCGAGCCGCCGCGCTGGAACTGGCGCTGGAGGCGCTGTACCTGGCCAAGAAGATCGACAAGAACACCGGCGACGGTGAGACGGTCTATGGCTAGCCGCACGACGATCAAGCGGCGCGGGATGCGCCGCGATGAGGAGTGCGGCCAATATGACTAGCTCCCTCTCCGCCCAAACCGACAAATGGGCGCACTTCTGCGAGTGGATCCCACCATTTCGTCGACTTCGGCAACGGCGGCGCCGCCGGCAACGTAACTATGACTAGCCGCTATTCCGCATACACCGGCGGCCCGGACCCGCTGGCTCCGCCGGTGGATCTGCGCGACGCGCTGGAGCAGATCGGCCGAGACGTGATGGAAGGCGCCTCGCCGCACCGGGCCCTGCGGGAACTGTTGCGCCGGGGCAACCGAAACCTCACCGGCGCCGACCGGCTGGCCGCCGAGGTGAACCGTCGCCGCCGGGAACTGTTGGCCCGCAACAACCTTGACGGAACCCTGCAAGACATCAAGAAGCTGCTCGACGAGGCGGTGCTGGCCGAGCGCAAGGAGCTGGCCCGCGCGCTGGACGACGACGCCCGGTTTTCCGAGCTGCAGATCGAGTCGCTGCCGTCGTCACCGGCCAAGGCCGTCGAAGAACTCGCCGAATACCGGTGGCGCAGCGCAGAAGCCGCGCAGAAGTACGCCCAGATCAAGGATCTACTGGGTGCCGAGCTGCTCGATCAGCGCTTCGCCGGCATGAAGCAGGCGTTGCGCAACGCGACCGAGGCCGACCGGCAGGCGGTCAACCGGATGCTCGACGATCTCAACGACCTGCTGGACAAGCATTCCCGGGGGGAGGACTCAGCCCGGGACTTCGCCGAGTTCATGGCCAAGCACGGTAGATATTTCCCCGAAAACCCTCGCAACGTCGATGAGCTGCTGGACACGCTGGCCCAACGGGCCGCCGCCGCGCAACGCTTCCGCAACAGCCTGTCCGAGCAGCAGCGCGCCGAGCTGGACGGCCTGGCGCAGCAGGCTTTCGGTTCACCGCAGTTGACGGAGGCGTTGAGCCGGCTGGACGCGAGGCTTCGCGCGGCCCGGCCAGGGCAAGATTGGGACGGCTCGGCGGAGTTCTCCGGCGACAACCCGCTGGGTATGGGCCAGGGTGCCCAGGCGTTGGCCGACATCGGAGAACTCGAGCAGCTGGCCGAGCAGCTGTCGCAGAGCTATCCGGGCGCCACCATGGACGACGTCGACCTCGACGCACTGGCCCGCCAACTCGGAGAGCAGGCCGCCGTCGACGCCCGCACACTGGCCGAGCTGGAACGCGCTCTAATGGACCAGGGCTTTCTGGACCGCGGCTCCGACGGGCAGTGGCGACTATCCCCGAAAGCCATGCGCCAACTCGGGCAGGCCGCGCTTCGGGATGTCGCCCAGCAGCTCTCCGGGCGACGCGGAGAGCGGGAGACCCGTCGCGCCGGGGCGGCTGGCGAACTGACCGGCGCCACCCGGGCGTGGGAGTTCGGCGACACCGAGCCGTGGAACGTCACCCGGACGGTGGTCAACGCGGTGCTGCGCACCGCTGGAGACGCCGGCGACGCATTCGACGGCTCACTGCAGATCGCCGTCGGCGACGTCGAGGTGTCCGAAACCGAAACCCGTACCCAGGCGGCGGTGGCACTGCTGGTGGACACCTCGTTCTCCATGGTGATGGAGAACCGGTGGCTGCCGATGAAACGCACCGCCCTGGCGCTCAGCCATCTGATCAGCACCCGATTCCGCTCCGATGCCCTGCAGATCATCGCGTTCGGCCGACAGGCCCGCACCCTCAGCGCAGCCGAACTCACCGGGCTCGACGGTGTCTACGAGCAGGGCACCAATCTGCATCACGCGCTGGCGCTGGCGGCCCGCCACCTGCGTCGGCACCCAAGCGCTCAGCCGGTGGTGCTGGTGGTCACCGACGGCGAACCCACCGCTCACCTGGAGGACGTCGACGGACGCGGTTCGCGAGTCTTCTTCGACTACCCGCCGCACCCGCGCACCATCGCGCATACCGTGCGCGGACTCGACGAGGTGGCCCGGATGGGTGCCCAGGTCACCATCTTCCGGCTCGGCGACGATCCGGGGCTGGCGCGGTTCATCGACCAGGTGGCCCGACGGGTGCAGGGCAGGGTGGTGGTGCCCGACCTGGACGGACTCGGCGCCGCCGTGGTGGGCGACTACCTGCGCTCGCGGCGCCGGCGCTGATCAGGCGTGCGGAGCGATCTGCTGAGCCATTGCTCAGCGGCTATTACCCAACGGTTATCTCGTGGTCATCCGAAGGGACATGCACCGGACATGTTTGCTAACGGCTAATGTCATGGTCTGCGAGCTGGCCTGTTCGCGGAGGGCGAATTTTCACCTCCGGCAAACGTGGCGGTGGGCCCGTGAACCTAAGAACGTCCTATGAAGAAACCTAATCATCGCTGATGGACGGTCTTACCCGCCGGTCACCTCCGGAAAACTGGCCGCTCGCCGGCCGGGTAAGGGAAAGTACCTGGCAGTCGACGCGCGTCAACCGTCAAAGCTAGATTTGCCCGACCGCAAACAGGTCCGTACTATGAACTACGACACCTAGGGCGATGCTCAGCAAAGCCTAGGATGCAATTCAGCAAGCGGAGTCCGCTAAGCCGGCGGGCCAGAACTCGTAAGGAACGATCATGGCGACTCGGACGAAGCCCCTCTTCACGGCAGCGCTGGCGGGCGCCGCTGCGATTGCAGTGTCCTCCTCGGTGTTGACTCCGTCCTTCAACGCGCCCAGCCCGCACGCGCTGGCCGCCGCCAAGGTGCAGCTCACCACCTTCTCCGATGTTCTCAGCATCCCCGCGGTGGTGTGGACCGACGTCTACTTCGGTAACCAGGAGTGGGGCAACGTTCTCGGGCCGCAGACCTATGGCGAGGATTGGGCCGCCCCGGCCGACGCGCTGGGTCAGCCCTATTACGTGAACCCCTGGGCGCCCTACTGCAACAACGACTGTGGTTTGGACGGATTGTCGGGTGTGGGGTATATGTTCCTCGACGCGCTGGTCAACGGCACTGGTAACGGCTATGACGATCTGGACAACTGGAAGATCGGCATCGTCAACTACCTGTTCGAGCCCGCCGGATGGCTCCCGGTCGGTGGCGGCAGCTCCCCGTGGCTGCAGTTCAACCAGGCTGGTCTGAGCGCCGCGACCTGGTACGCGCTGCAGGGCACCCTCGGCCAGGCGATCCCGTCGCTGCAGGTCCCGCTGGCCGGCGCGTTCTGGGGCACGCTCAACGCGAGCATCTTCTACAACCTCGGTGTGACGGTGCTCGCCTCGTTGGCCCAGAATGTTCCGTTGGTCGGCCCCGTCATCGGTAACACCATGCTGGCCTCCCTCGGCGACCTGCAGATCCCGGGTACCACCGACTACTACCAGTACGGACTTTCCGGCGTGCTGAACTACTGGGTCGACTTGGCCACCGGCGCCGTGCCGTGGCCGACCAACCAGACCAGCACCTCCACTGACGCCGAGGGCACCGATACCGAGGGCGGCACCTCCACGGAGGGCACCGACACCGAAGGCACCGGAACCGAAGGTACCGACACGGAGGGCACCGACACCGAGGGCACCGACACCGAGTCGGATCCGGCGGCCGCCGCGGCCACCGGCCCGGCTCCGGCCGCAGCGGTTGCCGTTACGGCCACCGACAGCACCCCTGCGGTAGTGGACACTCCCGCGGTGAGCACCCCGGCGGTGACCGCTCCGGTCGTCGACAGCCCGGCGGTGACCGCTCCGGTCGTCGACAGCCCGGCCGTCAGCGCCCCGGTCGTCGACACCACTCCGGAGGTCAGCGCCCCGGTCGTCGACAGCACCCCGGAGGTCAGCGCCCCGACGGTCACCGACACCAAGCCGGTCGACACCACACCGATCTCGGTGCCCGATGTGGCCGACGCCGACGTCGCGGACAGCGCGCCGGCCTCGGCACCGGCCGCTCCGAAGCGTCCGGTCCGCGACGCGCTGGACAAGATCGGCAAGCAGGTGGCCTCCGGCTTCGGCGGTGCCCGGGCGGCGGGCGCGGGCGCGGGTGCGGCTACCGCCGGCGCGGCCAGCGCTTCGTCCTCGGGCAGCTCCAACTCCTCCGACAGCGGCGAGTAAATAGCAGTTCTGCAGAAATCACGTTGGCCCCCTCCGCAAGGAGGGGGCCAACGTGTCTTTTACCGGTGCGGCCAACGCCGCTGATCGTCGCGCGATTAGTCGGTATCGGTTTCGGTGCGTCTACGGCGTTTGACGCCGACGCCGCCCAGCAGCGAAAACCCCTTGACAGTCACCTTGGGGGCGCCCGGCGTCCCTGCCCCGTCCACCGCGTGGTCGAATCCGCCCATCACCCCGTGGCCCTTGATCTCCACGTTGGTTTCCGGCGGCAGCACGATGGTCTGCCCGCCGAAAATCGAGTAGGCGTGGATCTCGACATCTGCCGAGGTGAAATCGGCGTACCGCAGGTCCACCACCCCGCCGCCGAACAACGTCACGGTGGTCATCCGGCCGGGTACATTCCACCGGCCGCTGCGGTCGAACCCGCTGAGGATGGCCAGCAGCATGGTCGACGGCGCCGGCCGGCTCTTGCCGCGGCGGAACTCCATGGCCTCGGGCAGGTCGTTGGTGAGCCGCTCGAGTTCGCCAAAGGTGCTGGCCGAGTACGCCTTTGCCAACCGGTCCTCGTACTGCTCCAGGGTCAGCCG
>CAYPTG010000015.1:6106-17612 GCA_964413455.1 uncultured Mycobacterium sp.
CCCACCGCGGCGGCCGCTTCTGCAGGAACGACAGCATGCCCTCCCGGGCCTCGTCGGAGACGAACAACCGGGCCGACTCCTGCGCCAGCCGTTCGGCGTCCCGGTCGAAACCGGCCAGCACCGCCTCGGTGGTCAGTGCCTTGGAAGCCGCCAGCCCCTGCGGTGACGCCTTGGCCAGCTCGCCGGTCACCGCGTTGACGGCGAAGTGCACGTCGTCGGCGGTGATCGTCACCAACCCGATGTCAACGGCCCGCCCGGCGTTGAACGTCTCGCCGGTCAGGTAGTAGCGGGCGGCGGCCCGCGGAGCCAGCTTGGGCAGCAGGGTCAGCGAGATGATCGCCGGCGCCACCCCGATCCGTGCTTCGGTCAGCGCGAAGGTGCTGCGCGGCCCGGCCACCACGATGTCGCACGCCCCGACCAGCCCCATTCCGCCGGCCCGCACATGCCCGTCTATCGCCGCGATCACCGGCATCGGGCATCCCACGATCGCCCGCAGCGTGGCGGCCAGCTCGCGGGCGCGGCCCAGCGCAGTGTCGAACGGGTCGCCGCCGGCCGCCTCGGACAGGTCAGCCCCGGCGCAGAACGTCCCGCCGGTGTGGCCCAGCACCACCGCGCGCACCGCCGGATCGGCGGCCGCCGCGTGCAGACCCTCATGCAGCTGGGTGACCAGCCGGGCCGACAGTGCGTTGCGGTTGTGCGGTGAGTCCAGCCTCAGCCGGGCGACGTGGCCGTCGACCGTGTAAGAGACCAAGATGTCTGTCATCAGTACGACCGGGGCAGGCCGAGTGCGGTCTGGGCGAAGAAGTTGAGGATCATCTCCCGGCTGACCGGCGCGATCCGTGACAGTCGGGCGCCCACCAGCATCGCGGCCAGCCCGTACTCCTGGGTCAGCCCATTGCCGCCGAGGGACTGCACGGCCTGATCGACGGTGCGGGTCGAGGCCTCACCGGCGGCGTACTTGGCCATATTCGCCGCCTCGGCCGCGCCCATGTCGTCGCCGGCGTCGTACAGGGTGGCGGCCTTCTGCATCATCAGCCGGGCCAGTTCCAGCTCGATGTGGTTCTGCGCCAACGGATGTGCGATGCCCTGATGCGCACCGATCGGTGTCTTCCAGACCTGCCGGGTCTTGACGTACTCGGTGGCCTTGCTCAGCGCCAGCCGGCCCATGCCAAGGGCGTTGGCCGCTCCCATGATGCGTTCCGGGTTCAGCCCGGCGAACAGTTGCGCGATCGCCGCGTCCTCGGCGCCGACCAGCGCGTCGGCCGGCAGCCGTACCTCGTCGAGGAACAGCTGATATTGGCTTTCCGGCATCACCAGCTCCATCGGGATCTTGGTGAAGCTCAACCCGGGGGCGTCGATCGGCACCACGAACAGCGCCGGCCGTAGCGATTCGGACTTGGTTGCCCCGTCGACAACGGCGCGGCTGACCACCAGGACCGCGTCGGCCTGGTCCAGGCCGGAGATGAATACCTTCTGACCGGACAGAATCCAGTCGCCGCCGTCCCTGCGGGCGGTGGTGGTGATCCGGTGCGAGTTGGACCCGGCGTCCGGCTCGGTGATCGCGAAGGCCATGGTGATCGAGCCGTCGGCGATACCGGGCACCCAGCGCTTCTTCTGCTCGTCGGTGCCGAACTTGGCGATGATGGTGCCGTTGATGGCCGGTGACACCACCATCATCAACAGTGGGCAGCCGCCTGCCGACAGCTCCTCCAGCACCAGCGACAACTCGTAGATCCCGGCCCCACCGCCGCCGTACTCCTCGGGCAGGTTTACCCCGATGAAGCCGAGTTCGCTTGCCTCCCGCCATAATTCGTCGGTGTTGCCACCGGAGCGGGCTTTCTCCAGGTAGTAGTCCAGGCCGTAGTTGGCGGCCAGCGCGGCGACCGATTTGCGCAGCGCTTGGCGCTCTTCGCTTTCGACGAAGCCGTTGGCGGTGCTCATGGCTGTTCTCCCTCACTGTCGTCGGTTTCGACTCGGGCCAGTACCGCGCCGACCTCAACCTGCTGTCCCACCGTCACGTCGAGCTGGGTGAGCACCCCGTCGGCCGGGGCGGCGATGGTGTGTTCCATCTTCATCGCCTCCAACCAGACCAGCGGCTGCCCGGCGCTGACCCGCTCGCCCAGCGCGGCACCCAGCCGGATCACCGAACCCGGCATCGGCGCGAGCAGCGAGCCCTTCTGCACCACCGTGCTCGGGTCCGGGAAGCGAGGCACCGCGGTGAACGCGACCGCGCCCAGCGGCGAGTCCACATAGAGTTCAGCGCCGCCGTATCGGGCCACCGAGAAGACGGTGGCCACCCCACCGTGCGTCAGGACCACCCGCTCCGGCGTCGCCGATACCGGGGCGATGTCCGGGTCGTCCGGCAGAACCAGCTCGCCCCGGGTGAACCGGTAGGCCACCGGATGCTCATCGCCGGCGGCATCGCGGAACACCTTGCGCTGGTCGGCCGACACCACGTTGCGCCACCCGCTGGGCAGCCCGGCCAGCGCCGATGCGGTGGCCCGGTTGTGTGCGGCCTCGGCGATCGTCGCCGCCACCGCGCACAGCCGCACCGTCGCGGCGTCGGCCAGTGGGGCGGCCAGCACGTCAAGGCCGTGGGTGTCGAAGAACGCGGTATCGGTGGCGCCGTCCCGGAACGCCGGGTGGCGCAGCACGTTGACCAGCAGGTCGCGGTTGGTGGCCAGGCCGTGCAGCCGGGTGCCGGCCAGCGCGGCGGCCAGCACTTGGGCGGCCCGGTACCGGGTCGGGGCGTAGGAGATGACTTTGGCCAGCATCGGGTCGTAGTGGATCGACACCACCGAGCCGTCGACGATGCCGGAGTCCAGCCGGATGCCGGTGCGGTGGGTCAGCCCGAATTGTGTTGCCGCACCGGGTACTTCGAAACGCTGGATCGTCCCGGCCTGCGGCTGCCAGCCGTGTGCCGGGTCTTCGGCGTAGAGCCGGGCTTCGATGGAATGCCCGACGGCATTCGGCGGTTCGGCGGGCAGCGGTTCGCCGTCGGCGACGGCCAGCTGCAGCTCCACCAGGTCCAGCCGGGAGGTCAGCTCGGTGACCGGATGCTCGACCTGCAGCCGGGTGTTCATCTCCAGGAAGTAGAACTCGCCTGTGTCGGAGGCCAGGAACTCCACCGTCCCGGCCCCGGTGTAGCCGATGGCCCCGGCGGCCAGCCGGGCGGCGTCGAACAGCCGCTTTCGCATCCCGGGGATGCGTTCGACCAGCGGTGAGGGCGCCTCTTCGATGATCTTCTGGTGCCGGCGCTGGATCGAGCACTCCCGCTCGCCGACCGCCCACACGGTGCCGTATTGGTCGGCCATCACCTGCACCTCGACGTGGTGCCCGCGCGGCAGATAGCGCTCGCAGAACACCGCGCCGTCGCCGAACGCCGATTCCGCTTCCCGCTGGGCGGCCTGCACCTGCGCCGGCAGGTCGGCCAGGTCGGTGACCACCCGCATACCGCGCCCGCCGCCGCCGGCCGAGGCCTTCACCAGCACCGGCAGTTCCTCGGGCCGCACCGTCTCCGGCGTCAGCTCGGCCAGCACCGGCACCCCGGCGGCCGCCATCATCTTCTTGGCTTCGATCTTGGAGCCCATCGCGGTCACCGCGGTGGCCGGCGGGCCGATCCAGATCAGCCCGGCTTCGGTCACCGCGCCGGCGAAACCGGCGTTCTCGGACAGGAATCCGTAACCGGGGTGCACCGCGTCGGCGCCGGCAGCTCGTGCCGCCTCGATCAGCTGACCGACGTCGAGATAGCTGTCGATCCGAACCCGGGCGTCGGCCTCGGCGACGTGCGGCGAGCTGGCGTCGGGATCGGTGTAGACCGCGACGGTGCCGATACCCAGGCGTCGGCAGGTGGCGAACACCCGGCGGGCGATCTCGCCGCGGTTGGCGACCAGAACCTTGGTGATCACGTCTACCCGCCCTACATCCGGAAGACGCCGAAGTTCGACGTCCCCTCGATCGGGCCATTGGCGATGGCGGACAAGCAGATTCCCAACACCGTGCGGGTATCCCGCGGGTCGATCACCCCGTCGTCGTAGAGCCGGCCGGACAGGAACATCGGCAGCGCCTCGGCTTCGATCTGCGCCTCCACCGCGGCGCACAGCGCGGCGTCGGCGTCCTCGTCGATGGTCTGGCCGCGAGCCGCCGCGGCGGCCCGGCTGACGATGGACAGCACCCCGGCCAACTGCGCGCCGCCCATCACCGCCGATTTCGCGCTGGGCCAGGCGAACAGGAAACGCGGGTCATAGGCCCGTCCGCACATGCCGTAGTGCCCGGCCCCGTAGGAGGCGCCGATCAGCAGCGAAATGTGCGGCACCGTCGAGTTCGACACGGCGTTGATCATCATCGAGCCGTGCTTGATCATCCCGCCTTCCTCGTAGGACTTGCCGACCATGTACCCGGTGGTGTTGTGCAGGAACAACAGTGGGGTGTCAGATCGGTTGGCCAGCTGAATGAACTGGGTGGTCTTCTGCGCTTCCTCGCTGAACAGCACACCGCGGGCGTTGGCCAGGATGCCCACCGGGTAGCCGTGCACCCGGGCCCAGCCGGTCACCAGCGAGGCGCCGTAGAGCGGCTTGAACTCGTCGAAGTCCGAACCGTCGACCACCCGGGCGATCACCTCCCGCGGGTCGAACGGGATGCGCAGATCGGCGGGCACAATGCCGAGCAGTTCGGCCGGATCGGCCAACGGCTCGGTGACCGGCAGCGGCGCCGGGCCACGTTTGACCCAGTTGAGCCGGGCCACGATCCGCCGGCCGATCCGGATGGCGTCCAGCTCGTCGGCGGCCAGATAGTCGGCCAAACCCGAAGTGCGGGCATGCATTTCAGCACCGCCCAGCGACTCGTCGTCGGACTCCTCGCCGGTCGCCATCTTCACCAGCGGTGGCCCGGCCAGGAACACCTTGGACCGTTCCTTGATCATCACCACGTGATCGGACATCCCCGGCACGTAGGCGCCGCCGGCGGTGGAGTTGCCGAACACCAGGGCGATGGTGGGGATTCCAGCCGCCGACAGCCGGGTCAGATCCCGGAACGTCTGGCCGCCGGGGATGAAGATCTCCTTCTGGGTGGGCAGATCGGCACCGCCGGACTCCACCAGGGATATCACCGGAAGCCGGTTCTCCAGCGCGATCTGGTTGGCGCGCAACACCTTTTTCAGCGTCCACGGGTTGGAGGTGCCGCCCTTGACGGTCGGATCGTTGGCGACTACCAGGCACTCGACGCCCTCGATCACCCCGATCCCGACCACCACGCTGGCGCCCACCTGGAACTGGCTGCCGTAGCCGGCCAGCGGACACAGTTCCAGGAACGGCGAATCCGGGTCGACCAGCAACTCGATGCGCTCGCGGGCGGTCAGTTTCCCTCTGCCGTGGTGGCGCTCAACGTATTTGGTGCCGCCGCCGGCCAGCGCCTTGGCCAGCTCGACGTCCAGTTCGGCCAGCTTCTCGGTCATCGCGCCGGCGGCCTCGGCGTAGGCCGGTGAGCGCGAATCGACCGCGGTGCTCAGCGTCGTCATGACTGGTACCCCAGTGTCTTGGCGGCCAGGCCGGTGAGGATTTCGGTGGTGCCGCCGCCGATACCCAGGATCCGCATGTCCCGGTACTGCCGCTCCACTTCGGATTCGGCCATATAGCCCAGCCCGCCGAACAGCTGCACGGCCTGGTGGGCCACCCACTCGCCGGCTTCTACCGCGGTGTTCTTGGCGAAACAGACCGGGGCGATGAGGTTCTGTTCCCCGGCGAGCTGACGCTCCACCACGTGGCGGGTGTACACCCGGGCCACGTCGATCCGCCGGGCCATCTCGGTCAGCGTGTTCTGCACCGTCTGCCGGGAGATCAGCGGCCGGCCGAAGGTGTCCCGGTCGCGGCACCACGCGGCGGTGAGGTCCAGGCAGCGCTGGGCGCTGGAATACGCCTGCACCGCAAGGCCGACCCGTTCGGTGACGAACGCCTGGGCGATCTGCAGAAAGCCGCTGTTTTCCGCACCGACCAGGTTGTCGGCCGGCACCCGGGCATCGGTGAACGACAGCTCCGCGGTGTCCGAGGAACGCCAACCCATCTTGTCCAACTTGCGGCTGACCTGGAAACCCGGTGTGCCCTTTTCGATGACCAGCAGCGACACCCCGGCGGCGCCGGGTCCGCCGGTACGCACCGCGGTCACCACGTAGTCGCCGCGAACCGCCGAGGTGATGTAGGTCTTGGAACCGTTGACGATGAAGTGGTCGCCGTCGCGGACCGCGGTGCTACGCAGATGCCCGACGTCCGATCCGCCGCCGGGTTCGGTGATGGCCAGTGACCCGATCAGCTCGCCGCGCAGCGTCGGTTTGACGAACCTCTCGATCAGCCGCGGATCACCGGAGGTCGCCATATGCGGAACCGCGATCCCGCTGGTGAACAACGAGGCGAACACCCCGCCCGGCGTGCCGGCCTCATGCAGCTCCTCGGCGACGATCACCACGTCGGCGCCGTCACCGCCCTGCCCGCCGACCTCTTCGGAAAAGCCGATGCCGAGCAGCCCGGCCCGGCCGGCCGCGCGGCTCAGGTCACGGGGCAGTTCACCGGCCCGCTCCCATTCGTCGACATGCGGCAGAATCTCGCGTTCGGCAAAGGCGCGCACCGTCTTTCGCAGTTGCTGACGCTCCGGTGTGGTCCAGACGCTCACCTAGAGAACCTCCTGCGGGATGTCGACGTACCGGCTGCGCAGCCACTCGCCGAGGCCCTTGGCCTGTGGGTCGAACCGGGCCTGGTAGGCCACCCCCTGCCCGAGGATTCCGTCGATCACCAGGTTCACCGCGCGCAGCCCCGGCAGCAGATGCCTGGTGAGCGGCAGATCCTTGGCTTCCGGCAGCAGCTCGCGCACCGCCTGGACCGTCAGCAGGTTGGCCAGCCAGCGGTACTGCTCGTCGGTGCGCACCCACACCCCGATATTGGCGCCGCCGCCCTTGTCGCCGCTGCGGGCGCCGGCGATGGCGCCCAGCGGCAGCCGTGTGGTCGGGCCGGCCGCCAGCGGAGCCGGGCAGGCTGGCTGCGCGGCGTCGGCCAACTCCAGGGTCTGCTCGGCCGGCGGGATCGGCACCCGGGTGCCGTCGGCGTGCACCGCCACATGCGGCACCTGGTCGGCCGGAACGAAGCCCGCGTTGAACACGCCGTACACTGCGGCGTCGGCCGGCGGGGCGGTGGTGTGAAAGCCCGGGTAGCTGGCCAGCGCGAGTTCGATTGCGGCAGCGGAGAATCGGCGGCCGACGGTGTTGGGGTCGGGGTCGCGCACGGTGCAGGTCAGCAGCGCGCTGGCGGTCTGTTCGGTGTCGGCGTCGGGCCGGTCGGTGCGGGCCAGCGACCACTGCACCTCGGCGGGCTTCTCGGTGATCGCGGCGTCCAGCTGGCGTTGCAGCAGCGCCGCTTTGGCGTCCACGTCCAGGCCGGTGAGCACGAAGGTCGCCGCATTGCGGAACCCGCCGATGCTGTTCAACGACACCTTCAGCGTCGGCGGCGGCGGTTCCCCGCGCACCCCGCTGATCCGCACCCGGTCCGGTCCGTCGTCACGCAGCGTGACGGTGTCGAACCGGGCGGTGGCGTCCGGGTTGGCGTAGCGCGCCCCGGCGATCTCGTAGAGCAGCTGAGCGGTGACCGTGCCGATGCTGACCGCACCGCCGGTGCCCGGATGTTTGGTGATCACCGAGGAGCCGTCGTCGTACACCTCGGCCAGCGGGAATCCGGGGTGCGCCAGGTCGTCGATCTCGGTGAAGAACGCGTAGTTGCCGCCGGTGGCCTGGGTGCCGCATTCGATGACATGCCCGGCCACCACCGCCCCGGCGATCCGGTCGTAGTCCTCCCGGGACCAGCCGAAATGCGCGGCGGCCGGGCCGACCACCACCGACGCGTCGGTGACCCGCCCGGTGACCACCACGTCGGCCCCGGAGTTCAGGCAGTCCACGATTCCCCAGGCGCCCAGGTAGGCGTTGGCGGTCAGCGGGGTGCCGAGCCCGAGCTCGTCGGCCCGGGGCAGCAGGTCATCGCCCTCGACGTGGGCCACGGTGACCGGGACACCGAGCCGGTCGGCCAGTGCTCGGACCGCTTCGGCCAGCCCGGCCGGGTTGAGCCCGCCGGCGTTGGTGACGATCCGCACGCCCCGGTCATGGGCCAGGCCCAAACACTGCTCCAGTTGGGTCAGGAAGGTCTTGGCGTAGCCGCGTTCCGGGTTTTTCATCCGGTCTCTGCCCAGGATCAGCATGGTCAGTTCGGCCAGGTAATCCCCGGTCAGATAGTCCAGCTCACCGCCGGTGAGCATTTCGTGCATGGCGGCGATCCGGTCGCCGTAGAAACCCGAGCAGTTGCCGATCCGAACGGGGCCGGTGGCAGCTGTCATGGTCGGGTCCTCCCTGGCCGGCGCGTTGGGCGGCCGTCTCACGTTCGCCGGACCACCGAAGCCGGCCCAACCAACCGGTAGGTTACCTAGCTCCTGGCGGGTGTCAACGGGGGTAGTGGGTTGCGCTTTGGAGAACATCACGCGTGGCGGCTATCCTTGAGCAACTCGGCTGCGCTGATTCGCCGCGCCCAGCACTTCAACAAGGAGATCGTTCGTCATGGCTGTGCCCAAACGCCGGATGTCGCGCTCGAACACCCGCAGTCGGCGTTCGCAGTGGAAGGCCACCGCTCCCGGACTCGTCACCGTCTCGGTGGGTGGCCGTCAGCACAAGGTGCCGCGCCGGCTGCTCAAGGCCGCCCGCCTCGGCCTGATCGACCTCGACAAGCGCTGAATTTCCTTCGTTTTCTCGTGAGCTGACCGCCGATCGGCCGTCTGCGGTGGGTCTCTGCAGCGAATCGGCGCGTCTCTCAGACGAATCTAAGTCGATTGGTTGACACTAGCCCGGTGCGAATTCTTGTGGTCGACGATGACCGTGCAGTTCGAGAGTCCCTACGGCGGTCACTGTCGTTCAACGGCTACACCGTCAATCTGGCCGAAGACGGCGTAGAAGCGCTGGAAGCGATCACCAACGAGCGGCCCGACGCCGTGGTGCTGGACGTGATGATGCCGAGGCTGGATGGCCTGGAGGTATGTCGGCAGCTACGCAGTACCGGCGACGACTTGCCCATTCTGGTGCTGACCGCCCGGGATTCGGTCTCCGAGCGGGTCGCCGGCCTGGACGCCGGCGCCGACGACTACCTGCCCAAGCCGTTCGCGCTGGAAGAGCTGCTGGCCCGGTTGCGGGCGCTGCTGCGCCGCACCGGCCCGGATGAGTCCGCCGAGACCGTGATGATGAGCTTCGGGGATCTGACCCTGGATCCGGCCACCCGTGAGGTGCACCGCGGCAAGCGGGCCATCAGCCTGACCCGCACCGAATTCGCCCTGCTGGAGATGCTCATCGCCAACCCGCGCCGGGTGTTGACCCGTAGCCGCATCCTTGAGGAGGTGTGGGGTTTCGACTTCCCGACCTCGGGGAATGCGCTGGAAGTGTACGTCGGTTATCTGCGTCGTAAGACCGAAGCCGAAGGAGAGCCGCGGCTGATCCACACCGTTCGCGGGGTGGGTTACGTGCTGCGTGAGACTCCACCCTGATGGTGGGATTCATGTCCTGATGTTGGGATTCAAACGGCGGCCGAAGGCGGTCTCCGCCGGAGCGGCTCCGGGGGACCCGGTGGCGGGCACCGCCGTCGATGCTGTTACTGCTGGGCGCGGCACACCATCCACCTCGTCGTTATCGCTGCGCTGGCGGGTGATGCTGCTGGCCATGTCGATGGTGGCGATGGTCGTCGTCTTGATGGCCGTCGCGGTGTATGCGGTGGTGTCCGCGGCGCTCTACACCGACATCGACAATCAGCTGCAGAGCCGCGCGCAGCTGCTGATCGCCAGCGGTTCACTGGCCGCCGATCCGGCCAAGGCCATCGAGGGCACCGCCTACTCCGACGTCAACGCGATGCTGGTCAACCCGGGCCGGTCCACCTACACCGCCAACCAGCAGGGCCAGACCTTGCCGGTCGGCCAGCCGGAGAAGGCGGTGATCCGCGGCGAGCTGTTCATGTCCCGGCGCACCGTCGGTCACCAGCGGGTGCTGGCGGTACACCTGCCCAATGGCAGCTCACTGCTGATCTCCAAGAGTTTGGCACCCACCAACGAGGTGATGAACAAGCTGAAATGGGTGCTGCTCGCGGTCGGCGGTGTCGGGGTGGTGATTGCCGCGGTGGCCGGCGGGACGGTGGCGCGTACCGGTCTGCGGCCGGTGGGTCAGCTCACCGAAGCAGCCGAGCGGGTGGCCCGCACCGACGACCTGCGCCCGATCCCGGTATTCGGCAGCGACGAACTGGCCCGGCTGACCCAGGCGTTCAATTCCATGCTGCGTGCTCTGGCCGAGTCGCGAGAGCGGCAAGCCCGGCTGGTCGCCGATGCCGGCCACGAGCTGAAGACCCCGTTGACCTCGCTGCGCACCAATGTCGAACTCATGATGGCCTCCAGCGCCCCCGGCGCACCACCCATTCCGGACAGTGAACTGGCCGAGCTGCGTTCCGACGTCATCGGTCAGATCGAGGAACTGTCCACCCTGGTCGGCGACCTGGTGGATCTGACCCGTGAGGACAAGGCCGGCGCGGTGCTTGAGGACGTCGAGATGACCGAGGTCATCGACCGCAGCCTTGAGCGGGTTCGCCGGCGCCGCAACGATATTGAGTTCGTCGTGGACGCGATGGGCTGGCAGGTTCACGGCGATCCGGCCGGGCTGTCCCGGGCGGTGCTCAACCTGCTGGACAACGCGGCCAAGTGGAGTTTGCCCGGCGGGACGGTGGGTTTACGGCTGCGCCAGCTCGATTCGTCGCATGCCGAACTGTCGGTGTCCGATGGTGGCCCCGGTATCGCCCCCGAGGAACGCGACCTGGTGTTCGAGCGGTTCTACCGCTCGACGTCGGCCCGGGCCATGCCGGGTTCGGGGCTGGGTTTGGCGATCGTGAAACAGGTGGTGGTCAAGCACGGTGGAATGATCCGGATCGGTGAGACGGTGCCCGGCGGTCAGCCCCCGGGCACCACGTTCTACGTCTTGCTGCCAGGCGTCCCTACCGGCCTGATTTACCGCAACTCATCCGCCCACAGCGAAATTGCCGAGGTAATCGGCGATATCGACGCCAACAGCGGGAACGCATCAGCCGTCCCGAGTGTTATCTCAGTCGATTCTTAACCCTGCCCGGCAAGCTGACGTCCACGACAACGGCGTAATTCCAGGCTTAACCCAGCTCGACACCCAGTTCGACTTCACCGTCGCGAGAGAGAGTAAGCAGTAGGACATGACTGAAGACCCGAGGTACTCGCCCCCGCAGCAGTCCGGCAAAAGCGTGCCGAATCCGCAAGCGGTGCCGGGCTATGCCCCGGGCGGCTATCCGCAGCAGCCGTATGACTGGCGCTACGCCAACCCGCCGGCTGACCCCCGCCGGCCCTACGACCCCTATCGTGTCGCGCGCGCCGGCGACACCGCCGCCCTGCCGCCGGTCGGCCCCGTAGGCCCGGTGGGCCCGGTGGGTCCGCT
>CAYPTG010000016.1:0-12524 GCA_964413455.1 uncultured Mycobacterium sp.
CGGGCCAAAAGCCCCATCGCCGCCAGCCCGGCGATGCCGTAGGCGGCCAGCAACCAGGCCATGTTCGTTCCGGTGACGCCCACGACATCGCGGATGATGACCACGATGAACGTGTAGGACACGAAATGCCCGGTGACCCCGATCAGGGTCAGCACGCACATGGTCAGCAGCCGCCGGTTGCGGTGGTGCCAGATGAGCCGGGGGGCGGCGTCGGCGGTTCCGGCCGACCCAGCCGGCATCGCCATCAGCGGCAGCGTCAGCCGGGCGGCAACCAGAACCACCGCGACCGCGACGGTGATGGCGGCCACCGCCAGCCGCCAGCCCCACAGCTCGCTGAGCACCGCGGTCAGCGGGCTGCCGACCACCAGTGCCAGCCCGGTGCCCACATAGACCGCCATGGTGGCGCGGGCCGCGTGGGTCGCCGGAACCAGTCGGGTGCCGATCGGTGCGATCACCGACCACATCAGGCCGTGCGTCATCGCGCACAGCACCCGGCCCAGGGCCAGCACCGCGAAGCTTGGCGCCAGGGCCGACATCAGCTGTGACACCGTCAGGGTGATCAGGGTGAACAGCAGGGTGCGCCGCCGCGGCCAGGTAGCGGTCCAGCGCACCAGCGGCACGGTGGCCACCGCGGCGACCAGTGCGTAGCTGGCCAGCAGCGTCCCCACCATGGCTTCGCTGACCCGCAGATCCGCGGCGATGGCCGGCAACGCCCCCACTGGCATGATTTCGGCGGTGACGTAGACGAATGCCGCGGCCGCCAAGACGGCCAGCGCCAGCGCGACCCGTGGTGTCCAGGGGCCGGACTGCGGCGAGGGCGAGGGAGTGACGTCGACTGTCATAGGGTCATAGGAAATGCCTGATGGGGCATGCACACGGTATCGGCTGACGGCAGCCGGTCGGGTGCCGACGCGCGCGGGTCAGGATCGCACGAGCCGCGCGATGGCCGAGGAGGCCTCGGCCAGCTTTTCGTCGGCTTCGGGGCCGCCGGCGGCGACCGCCTGGCTCACGCAGTGCTTGAGGTGCTCGTCGAGCAGACCCAAGCCCACCGATTGCAGCGCGCTGTTGACCGCGCTGATCTGGGTGAGCACGTCGATGCAGTACTTGTCCTCGTCGATCATCTTGGCGATACCGCGCACCTGGCCTTCGATGCGGCGCAGCCGCTTGGCGTAGTTCTCCTTGTGCGAGGTGTAGCCGTGCACATCGCCGCTGGGCTGGTCGCCGCTCATCTACCCTCCGGCGCCGGAGAGCATCGCGGTCATCTGGTCGATCTCGGCCTGCTGCGCGGTCACGATATTGCGAGCCAGTTCGAGCATGTCGGAATTCTGGCCGCCGTCGATCTCGGTGTTGGCCATCTCGATGGCGCCGCGGTGGTGGGCGATCATCGAGGTGAGCCACAGCTGGTCGAACTCGGCGCCGGACAGCGTGGCCAGCTTGGACATCGTCTCTTCATCGACCATGCCGGCCATCGCGCCGTCGCCGTGCCCGGCGTGCGCCCCGGCGTCGTCGGGGTTGACCCCCCAGGAGGTCAGCAGGCGCCGCATCGTGTCGATCTCCGGCTGCTGCTGGTCGGCGATGGCTGAGGCCAGCTTGAGCAGATCCGGGTCGGTGGACCGGTCGGGGACCAGCGCGGACAGCTCCACCGCCTGCTGGTGGTGCGGGATCATCATCTGGGCGAACGTCACATCCTCGGCGTCATGGCCCGCCGACGGGTCCGCCGGCGTCGCCGAAGCGGCCGAAGTGGCCGACGACGGGGCGCTCGCCGACGCCCCGGTTGATTCGTGGCTGGTCGATTCATGGGTGGCGTGCTCGCGGGTGGTGGTCGCGGTGCTGCAGGCGGTGACGACGGCGGCGCCGGCCAGGGCGGCGAGTCCGGCGGTGATGCGGATGCTCAATGAGGTCATGCCCGCGAGTGTAGCCGATACCCCTTGGGGGTATTGATCGGGGATTTGGGCGGCTCCGGCGGGCCGGTCATACTTGTCCGGTGAGCAAGACCCCCGATCTCAAGCCCCGTAGCCGCGACGTCACCGACGGCCTGGAGAAGGCCGCCGCCCGCGGGATGCTGCGCGCGGTAGGCATGGGCGACGAGGACTTCGCCAAGCCGCAGATCGGGGTGGCGTCGTCGTGGAACGAGATCACCCCGTGCAATCTCTCGCTGGACCGGCTGGCCAAGGCCGCTAAGGAGGGGGTGTTCGAGGCCGGCGGCTATCCGCTGGAGTTCGGCACCATCTCGGTGTCCGACGGCATCTCGATGGGGCATGAGGGGATGCATTTCTCGCTGGTGTCCCGGGAGATCATCGCCGACAGCGTGGAGACCGTCATGCAGGCCGAGCGCCTCGACGGCATGGTGATGCTGGCCGGGTGCGACAAGTCGTTGCCCGGCATGCTGATGGCGGCCGCCCGGCTGGATTTGGCCGCGGTGTTCCTTTACGCCGGCTCGATCCTGCCCGGCCGGGCCAAGCTCTCCGACGGCACCGAGAAGGACGTGACGATCATCGACGCCTTCGAGGCGGTCGGGGCGTGCGCCCGCGGGCTGATGAGCCGCGAGGACGTCGACATCATCGAGCGTGCCATCTGCCCGGGCGAGGGAGCCTGCGGCGGCATGTACACCGCCAACACCATGGCCAGCGCCGCCGAGGCACTGGGCATGTCGCTGCCGGGCAGCGCCGCCCCGCCGGCCACCGACCGGCGCCGCGACGGCTACGCCCGGCGCAGCGGCACGGCGGTGGTGGAGCTGCTGCGCCGCGGGATCACCGCCCGCGACATTCTCACCAAGGAGGCGTTCGAGAACGCCATCGCGGTGGTGATGGCGTTCGGCGGATCGACCAACGCGGTGCTGCACCTGCTGGCCATCGCGCACGAGGCCCGGGTCGAGCTGTCGCTGGCCGACTTCACCCGGGTCGGAGCCAAGGTTCCGCACCTGGCCGACGTCAAGCCGTTCGGGGCGCACGTGATGCACGACGTCGACCGGATCGGCGGGGTGCCGGTGGTGATGAAGGCGCTGCTGGACGCCGGTCTGCTACACGGCGATGTGCTGACCGTGACCGGAAAGACCATGGCGCAGAACCTGTCTCACATCGACCCGCCCGACCCGGACGGCAAGGTGCTGCGCGCCCTGAACAACCCCATCCACCCCACCGGCGGGATCACCGTGCTGCACGGCTCGCTGGCCCCGGAAGGCGCGGTGGTCAAGTCGGCCGGCTTCGACTCCGATGTATTCGAGGGCACCGCAAGGGTTTTCGACGGCGAGCGGGCGGCGATGGACGCCTTGGAGGACGGCACGATCACCAAGGGCGACGTGGTGGTGATCCGCTACGAAGGCCCCAAGGGCGGGCCGGGGATGCGCGAGATGCTGGCCATCACCGGCGCTATCAAGGGTGCCGGGCTGGGTAAGGACGTGCTGCTGCTGACCGACGGCCGGTTCTCCGGCGGCACCACCGGGTTGTGCGTCGGGCATGTGGCGCCCGAGGCGGTGGACGGCGGCCCGATCGCGTTCGTCGCCGACGGCGACCGGATTCGCCTCGACGTCGCGAGCGGGACATTGGACATCCTGGTCGACCCCTCGGAGATCGACGCCCGGATGATCGGCTTCACCGCCCCGGAGCCGCGTTACACCGCCGGTGTGCTGGCCAAGTACCGCAAGCTGGTCGGCTCGGCGGCGCACGGCGCGGTCTGCGACTAGCGGTTTTAGCGCACACCCTCTTTGGCGTACACCACCCGCAGCACATGACCGGCTTCCGGCCCCATCACCGCGCCGGCCAGCCCGCAGAAGGTAGCGACGAACTCCGGGCCGTGCGCCGGGGTGTCGGGGCCGCAACCGGCCCCGTCCAGATGGTGGGCGATCTCGTGCAGCACCACCAGTTCGCGCATCGCCCAGTCCGCGCCGGCCGGCACCGCGATCACACCCGCACTACCCGCAGCGCCGCGCTGCTCCCCTTGTCTCTCATAGTGCGCCGCGGTCACCCCGCGCCGGGCCCGCACGCTCAGCGGACCGGGGCCGGGCGCGATCGCCGCCACGGCCGGCATCACCAACACCTGGTCGACATAGCGTTGCACCGACTCGACGGAGCCGAACCGGGCCTCCGGTGGCAGCGTGATCGGTTCGCCGAAGAAGTCGATAGAACGCGAACTGTGTTGTCCGGCACGGTCGAACAGGGTGCGGACGAACTGCTCGGCGGCATACACCCGGGACCGCTGCGCGTCCCGCGCGTTCGTCCGCCGCGCGTCCCGCCCGCTCATCTGGGCAGTCGGGACCGGGCTCCGGGGAGTTCCGGACTGGCGCCTAGCCGGGCTTGCCGCCCAGCCCGGTCTCCGGCGCGCCGGGCCGACGACGAAAAGCCGGCCGAGGCGCTGGTGGCCCGCCAGCGGCCACGGGCTTGGGATTGCGCCCGGTAGTGGTCGCGCAGTTCGACTTCCTTGTTACGCAACGCCAATGCGGTCCCCGGCGCGGCGCGGCGCGCCTGGGTCGCCTCGCGGCGGGCCTCGTCGCGGGCTTGCGCCAGGCGCTGGCCGATCCGGGTGCCGAAGGCCAGCTGAAAGTTCAGCCGGGCGGTGATGGTCGGCGTCGGACGGTGCTCGCCGGTGGCCAGGTAGGCGTCACAAGCGCGCACCATCTGCACCACCAGGCTGGCGTACAGCGTATGGCTGGCGTCGATGTCCTCGCCGAACCCGTAGGCGTAGACGTAGCTGGAGTTCGACGCCACGTCGCAGCGCACGTCGTTGGCCGTGGCGATCCCGGCGAACAGTTGCACGTAGGTCCGCAGCCCGCGGGCGCCGGGCTCGCCGATGGTGATGGTCCGCTGGGTGGGCGCCTGCGCGGCGGTGCGAGTCGCCGAGTGCGCCCGGGCCACCGCCAGGTCGATGGCGGTCGCGGTGGCCAGCCGCTGGGCGGCGGTCATGAATGCTTCGGCCTCGTGCGGGTTGTCGGTGCCTTCGGCCTGACGCAGCAGTGCGGCGATCCGGGCCAGCATCCGGTCGTCGGTCATAAACCGACGGTATCGGTGCGGTCCGACAGGACAGCTCGATCAATCACGCTTAGAGCCGGGCCTGAATCCAGGCCACCACGTCGTCGAGCACCTGGTCGCGCTCGGGCTCGTTGAATACCTCGTGGAACAGCTGCGGGTACACCTTGAGTTCGACGTCGCGGGACCCGACGTGCTGCACCAGGCTGCGGCTGCCGTCGACGTCGACCAGGCTGTCGTCCTCGCCGTGCACCACCAGCAGCGGGGCGGTGATACTCGCCGCCAGCTGCGGCATCTGCTCGCCGACCAGCAGCAGGGCCTTGCCGATCCCGGCCGGAACTCGACCGCGATGCACCAGCGGGTCGGCCTTGTAGTCGGCGACCACCTGTGGGTCGCGGGACACCGCGTCGGCGGAAATCGGTTCGATGGGCAGATCGGGCAGGATCGAGCCGATCGCTTTGCCAACAACGGCCTTGGCTTTGGACACCCCTTTGTGGGCGGCGATCGCCGGGCCGGACAGGATCATCAGGTCGTAGGCGTCGGGGTGCCGCGCCCCGTAGGCCAGGACGATGCCGCCGCCCATGCTGTGACCCAGCACGATCAGCTTCTTGCCGGGGTTCTCGGTGCGTGCGGTCTGCACCAGGGTGGCGAAGTCGGAGACGAATTCGTCCATATGCCGGACCCGGACCCGCTTGCCGCCGGCTCGGCCGTGGCCTCGATGGTCCAGGGCGTAGGTGACCAGGCCGGCCTGGCCGAAGCGTTGTGCGACATGGTCGTAGCGGCGGGCATGTTCGCCGTAGCCGTGCGCCAGAACCACCACGGCTTTGGTGTCACCGTCGGGCCGCCATACGTCGTAAACGATGGGAATCCCGCCCTGCCCGGCGAAGGTCCGCTCTATCCGTTCAGTGGCCATCGGGCCAGCGTAGCGGCCGGGCTGGGGCCGGCCGAATCGCGCAGCGAGCCCGGCGGCACCGATCCTGGGGCGCCGCCGGGCTTTCGCTGGTTCTCTGGCTAGCGGGGGTCGCGCTCGATGGTTGCTTCTTCGACGACCACGGTGCGGTGCCGACGGCCGAACGTGCCCAGGTAGAGGGCGATCAGCACGATGGCCGCGATCACCCCGATCGCGAACGGCAGGATGGCGAAGGCGCCGGTGTGGGTGTGGTCACCGAACTTCTGGGTCAGGAAGTGGCCCAGGAAGAATCCGATGATCCCGAGCAGAACGGTCATGACCGTGCCGATATTCTGCTGACCGGGCATCAACAGGCGAGCCACGGTGCCGATGACGGCGCCGATGACGATCGCCAACAGAATGGTTTCCAACATTACTGCTCCTCACGAGGTCGGGCGGTTCCGAGCGGCGCCGCTCCAGGTAAATCACACTACGTGCAGATGAATTATCCCGCCGGGTGTTTGCCACGCATCGATTCTTGTGCGACCGCCGTGAAACGTTGACGACTCCGTTATCCAAGCGACGCCGGCTACAGGCCCAGTTTGGGTGTCAGGTCCAGCGAGGTCACCGTGGTCATTTTGGTGACCCGCCAGTCCCGCCCGTAGCGGTGCAACTCCAGCCGGTAGGACAGGTACTTCATCGACGGGATGTTGTTGCTCTGCGGGGTGCTCGAGGTGGTGTTGGTGTAGACGATCGCGGTCGCCTCGGTCGCTTCCGGGCCACCCCGCAGCGACTCCACCGCCGCACCGACCACCTTGGTGCTGCTGGTGACCTTGGCCTGCTTGTTGGTGGCGGCGATGGCGTCGACGTACTTGCGGTACTGCTCCTCGAAGTCGCCGCCGAGGAACTTCGCCGAGCGGTCGGACAGCTTGTCCATATCTTCGGGGGTGTAGCTCCAGAGGGTGTTGATGGCGTTGGCGGCGGTCTGGGCGATCCGCAACTTGGTGGCCACGGTGGCCCGGTCCATCAGGTACGGCTGGGCCGCCGCTCCGGCGAACGCGCCGGCCACCACGAATGCCGACGCCGCGGCCACCGCGGCCTTCTTTCGGTTTCGGGACAGCCAGAGCCGTACCTTCGCCGACACGCGCTGCTCGGGTGGCTTCTGCGCCCGGGGCTTCCTGGGCTTCTTAGTCCTTGGCTTGGTGGCCCTGGGGCGCAAGGCCGCCGAGCGCCGCGACGCAGGCTTTTTCGTCTTCGCCGTAAGCGCATCGGTCTGGGCGTCGTCACTCTGCGCGGTGTCGTCGCTGTGCACGGCGTCATCGGCGAGCGCGGTGTCATCGGTGAGCACGGCGTCGGTCTGCGCGTCGCCGCTCTCCGTGGCATCGGTGTGCTCGGTGTCGTCGCTCACAGCACCTGAATCAGGTCGCTGACCTTCCACTGGTCCCCTTCCTTGACCGCGGTGACCTCCCAGCGACTCCCGCTGTCGATCTTCTGGCCGTCCGGCAATTTCGTGGTCATGCTGGCCACCGCGATGACGCTGGCGCTGCCATCGGGGTTCCAGCGCTCAACACCGATCTCCTGCACCGACCCGAACCCGGGCTCGGCCTGTGCCACCTGGATGACCACCTGGGTCATCTTGTCCGAGTACAGCTTGGCGAAGTTGCCGGTGCCCATCGCCAACACCTTGTCGGCATAGTTGTTGGCGTTGAACGGATCCGGCGAGGTGTACTGCGTGATGAACGAGCGGGTGAAGTCCAGGACCGCGGCGTCGCGGACCGCCGCCCGCTGCGCCGCGAAGCTCTTGGCGAAGACGAATGCGCTCACGCCGACCGCGACCAGGATCACCGCCGCCGCGACGGCCGCCACCCGCCGCAGCCGGCTGTCGCGGGGCTCCGGCGCGGGCATCCGGAACGAGGCCCCGGCATCCTGGGCGTCCTCGTCGATCTTGCGGCGGGGGCTCATCGTCCCCCCTGGGTGGGCTTGGCCGGAGCGGGCGCCGCGGGAGGCTTGGCCGGCGCGGGCGCGGGTGCCGCGGGAGGTTTGGCCGGTGCCGCTGGAGGTTTGGGCGCCGCGGGCGCAGCCCCGGTGGGCTTGGGCGCCGGCTTGGCGGGCGCGGCCGGCGGTTTAGGCGCTGCCGGCGCAGCCCCGGTCGGTTTAGGTGCCGGCTTGGCCGGTGTGGCCGGCGGCTTGGGTGCGGCCGGGGCACCCGGTTTCGGTGCCGGAGCGCTCGGCTTGGGCGCCGGGGACGGCTGGGGTGTCGGTGCCGGTGCCGCCCCGGACTTGGGCGGGGTCAGCACGATCAGGTTCGACACCTTCCACTGGCCGTCGGTCTTCTCGTACTCGGCCCGCACCGACGCGGTGACGAACCGCTGCGTCGGTGCCGCCCCGCGCTGGCCCTGCAGCAGCAGCAGCATCGCCGCCCGGTCCTGCGCCGACGACAGCACCGCGCTGTTACTCACCCAGTAGTCGTTGTCCACCATCCCGGCCTTGCGCACCGCCTCCTGCTGCGCGATCAGCTCAGGCCGGTACCCGTCGGTGACCAGGCTCTGCGCCCGGGCGAAATCCTCGTCGGCGGTCTTGACCGTGTAGGTCAGCATGTCGGTGACGATTTTCGGGCCGTCCTGCTCGATCTGCTCGCGGGTCTGCGCCAGCGCCCGCTGCTGCCGGTACACCGCGAAATAGCCCAGCGCCGCGCCCACCACGCTCAGCACCGCCGCCACCGCCAGCACCCTGATGGCCAGCCGCCGCCACGGCGGGCGCGGCGCGTCGACCTGGACCACCTCGGTGCCGACCAGCATGTCGGCGAACGTCCGCCCGCGGGACTCCAACAGCGGCCACAACCAGCCCAGCAGCAGCGGTGCGGTGTCGGCCAAGTGCGCCAGGTCACGCAGCAGCAGCCGCCACGGACCGACCGGTTCCCCGTCCCGGTCGGCCACCGCGATCCCGAACATCGAACGGCCCAGGCTCCAGCCGGTGATCACCGGCGCCAGCAGCCGGTTGACCGCAATCGCCAACACCACCAGCGCCGCCACCGTCAAGCACAGCCACCACAGCCAACCGCGCCACGGCGCCGACCAGCCGACCAGCAGCGCGGTTATCGCCACCCCCAGCGGGGCCGCCACGTCGATGCCCAGCGCCCCGGCGCGCTGCCACCACCCGGCCGGCCGGCTCAGCGCAACAGCCTGGTGGGTGTCGCTGTCGGTATTGCTGTCCTCGACGTCCTCATCGAGTGCGACCGTCACTTGCCCACCGGTTCGATGCTGTCGATCTTGTAGGTGCCGTCAGCCGGGGCCATCCGGACCCGCAGCCGGTAGCTGAGCTGCTGGTCGATTTGCTGGTTGTTGGACATGCTGACCCGGGTCGCGACCAGCACGTCGATCGAGCCGTCCGGGTTGTGCTTCTCGGCCGCCGCCCGCATATCGACGATCTTCACCTGGGCGTTCACCGTCTGGTAGGCGTCGGCGAGCAGACCGCCGTACAGGTTGGCCTGCGGGGCGAAGTTCTCGGTGGAACAGTCGACGATCTTGCGCTGGCTGTCGCCCATCGCCTTGACGTCCGGGGCCTGGGTGGCGGTGATGCAGTCCTTGGCCGCCGCCACGGCGCGCTCCTCGTCGCTGGCCGCGGCCGCGGCGTAGCGGTGTCCGATCAGTGCCAGCACCCCGGCGGCCACCAGCACCAGTGCGGCTACCGCGATGCCGGCGATGACCGCCGTCGGCCAGCGACCGGTCAACAGCCTGGACTGCGCCGTCGTGGTAGCGGTGAACTCCCGATCCGGCTCTACGTCAGCTGCGACTGGCGGGGTTGGGGTCAGCTGGCCGGGGCCAGCATCTCCTTCCATCCGTCGTCTCCTGTGGTGGTCGAGTTCTTGACCG
The DNA here is from genome assembly GCA_964413455.1 of uncultured Mycobacterium sp. Taxonomy (GTDB): domain Bacteria; phylum Actinomycetota; class Actinomycetes; order Mycobacteriales; family Mycobacteriaceae; genus Mycobacterium. The sequence continues at coordinate 9,723 of CAYPTG010000016.1, forward strand.
TGTACTTCGTACCATCCGGTCCGATGACCTCTCCGCTGGATGCGTTGTAGGTCGCCGACATGTTCGTCGCCGGGGTGGGCGCCGCCCCCGGAGTGGACGGGGTGTACTGGCACGGATTGGGCTGCTGGCCGTTGCACACCACGCTGCCCTGTCCCGGCTTGCTCACCGGATCACTGGTGGCCGCCGGCGGCGGCGGAAGCAGATCCGCCGGCAACGGGTTGAGGCCGGTGTTGATCGTCGGGGCCGGGATCACCGTGCCCGGGTTGACCGGCTGATCGCAGACGGCGCCGGGGGCGGGGCAGTTGACGATCTGGTTCGGGTCGCCGATCCACGGGTTGGTGCCCAGCGGAACGTAGGGCTCGTTGCTGCGGCATTCACGCGGGGTGGCCGCCCGCTTGCCGGGAACGTCGACGCAGGGCAGGTTGCGTGCGCCGCGCACCGTGTTCGACGGCGTCTCCTGCGGGATCTTGCAGTACAGCCCATCCTCCACCGGCTTGCGGCTGGTGTCGGCCGGGGACCGCCATTGGCCGGCCGGCAGGAAGCCGGTCAGGCAGGGTGCGGGCTGGTTGATCGTCAACCCCAGGTCGATGGACGCCTCACCGGGGAAGGTGCCGGCGATGGCCTGGGCGGCCGACGGCGCCTGCGGCAGCAGCACCAGCGCCTGCTCCACACCCTTGTTGTAGCGCTTGAGCATCTCCACGATGATCGACACGTTGGCCAGGGTCTGCGGCAGCGCGTCCTGGACGCTGACGAACAGCGTGTTGAGTTCGGCCGCCGCGGGGGCGCCCTGGGCCAGCAGGTTGCGGATCGCCGGATCTTGATCCTTGGCCTGCTGGGTCAGCGACTTCAGGTTGGCCGCCCACCGGTAGATGGCGTCGGCCGAGTCGGCCTGGCTGGCGAACACCGGCGGCGCGTTGTCGATCAGATCGTCGACGGCTCCGAGGTTCTCATTCAGCGCGCTGACGAACGAGTCGGTGTTGTCGACCAGCGCCTGCAGCGTGGGTCCCAGGCCACCGACCGCCTGGGCCGCCTCGTCCAGCAGGTTGGGCAGTTTGCCGGCCGGGATGGCCGCCAGCGCGTTGTAGGCGGCGTCCAGTGCCGGGCCGATCGGCTTCGGGATGGTGCTGTTGGTGATGGTGTCGCCGGGCTTGAAGTCCGACCCCGACTTTCCGTCGGCCACCAGGTCGATGTACTGCTCGCCGACCGCGGTCAGTGAGTGCACGTTGGCGCTGGCATCGGTCGGGATCTTGTACTGGTTGCCGATGCTCAAGGTGGCCCTGGCGCCGGTCTCGGTCGGCTCGACGTTGGTGACCCGACCGATCGTGGTGCCGCGGTAGGTGACGTTCGCGGTCTTGTACAGACCACCGGAGGCCGGCAGGTCGACCTTCAAGGTGTACTGGCCGATGCCCATCACGGTGGGCAGCCGCAGGTAGTACACACCCAGCCCGACCAGCGCCAGCACCGTCAGGATTGCGAAGATCACCAGCTGTGACCTGATCATACGAGTCAGCACAAGATCACTCCCCCACTACTCGCCACGCTCGACGAACGGCCCGCCGCCGTCGGTCATGTTCGGATGTGGAGTGAACCGGACGTCCGGGATCATCGTCGCCGGATCCCGGCCCCACGACTGCTCGAGTGCCCGCAGCATGCCGCTGACACCGGTACCGGTCAGCAAGCCGTTGTCCAGCGCGCTGAGTGTCATATCCAGGTTCAGCGACATGTTGATGTAGTCGCCGCGGATCACCTTGGGCACGTTGTCGATCGGGTACGGGTTGGTGATCATCAGGCGCAGCGCGTCGGTCAGGTACGGCGCACCGCGGCCCAGCTGCACCAGCGGGCGCTGCAGCACATCGAGGTTGGTGTGCAGGTCGGCCTGAGCGGCGGCCAGCGTCTCCCCGGTCACCTTCCCGAATCGGCCCAGCGCGATGGTCGCGTCGGCGAGTCGGTCCCGCGCCCCGGCCAGGTAGCCCATCAGCGGCGGCAGGTCGACTAGCAGCCGGTCCAGCGTGTTGTTGCGGCTGGCGACGTAGGCGAACAGGTTGTTGGTGGACTCGATCGCCCGGGTGATGTCGTCGCGCTGCTTGTTCAGCCCGGCGGTGAACACATCGAGCCGGGTGAGGAACCCGCGGATCTGATCGGCGTTGCCGGTGAGCAGGTTGTTCAGCTCGGTCTGGATCACCTCAAGATTCGAGATACCGCCGCCGCGCAGCACCATCGCCAGGCTGGCCAGGGTGCGCTCGACGGTCGGGAACGACGAGGTGTTGTCCAGCGTGATGGTGTCGCCGTTGCGCAGCGGTTGCGACGACGGGTTGGCCGGTGAGGCCAGCTCGACGTGCTGGGTGCCCAGGATGCTGCTCTGGCCGATCTTGGCGGTGGCGTTGCGCGGCAGCTCGATTCCCGGCTGGATGCTCAGGGTCAGGGTGGGCACCCAGTCCTTGAGTTCGATCTTGCGCACGCTGCCGACATACACGTCGGCCACCCGCACCCGGCTGTTGACGTTGAGCGCCAGGGTGTCGGCGACCTGCACGTAGACGGTCTCCGAGCCGCTCTGGCTGCCCGGTCCCAGCGGCAGCGGAACGTTGGCCACACCTCGCCAGCCGCACGAGGTGAGCACCATCGCCGTCATGCCGAGGGCCAGGCCGCGCAAGCCGATCCGACGGGCCGTCTTCACGTGCCCAGTGGTCTTCGTGTTTCGGGTCGTCTTCGTATTTCCGGTCGTCACTGTCCAGACCCCGTTTCAGCAGGCAGAGCGGGAGCCGCCGGGGCAGCCGGAGGCGGCGGGCCGGGCAGCACCGGCAG
>CAYPTG010000016.1:12624-14259 GCA_964413455.1 uncultured Mycobacterium sp.
GGCGGTCCCGGAGGAGCCGGTGGTGCCGGCGGGGGCACCGTGCCGGGTGCCGGCTGGCCCATCTGCTGGGACGACGGCAGCGGTCCGGGCCTCACCTCCGGGCCGGGCGCCGGGTTCGGCGGTGCCGGCGGATACCACGGCGGCGGCAGCGGATTGTGCTGGTCGTAGGAGTTCGACGGGGCACCACCACGCGGGCCGGAGGCCGGGTACTCGGTCGGGTCGGCGCCGCCCATCAGCGAGGCCAGCGAGTCCGGAGTCAGCATGTTCGCGGTGAACGGCTGCACCTGGGTGCCCTGCATTCCGGGTGCCACGATCCAGCCCGGCTCGTGGTTGCCGTGCGAGAACAGGGTGTCCCGCGACCAGATACCGGGCACCGTGGTGTCCTTGTAGCCCGGCGGCGGACGCAGCCGCTCCTCGGAGTAGGCGATGTACTTGGGCAGCGTCGAGGCGGTGGCGAACTGGTTCAGCCCGAACGGCGGGTAGTTGAACTTTGTCGCGTCCAGGATCGGCCCTAGATACTCGGCGCACAGTTCCGCCGAATCCTGGTAGCCCAGCCGGCTGCCGGCCTGGATCGCGCTGCACATGAACTGCATCGGGTTGGCCCAGTTGGCGATCGCCGGGACGGACATGATCGCACCGTGCGTCGGGTGATAGATGTTGTTGGTGTTGGCCAGCAGCGTCGGGTAGACGTGCAGCGCGGTCTCCAGCCCGTCGCGGGCCTCCGGCTGCATCAGCGCGTTGGTGACCGCGGCCAGGTTGTTGATGTCGGCCGACAGCAACGTTCCGTTGTCGCCGACGAACTTGCGCGCCGTGGTCAACAGGGTGTCGATCTCTTTGAGCGCCGAGGACAGCTCCTGATCGGAGCTGTTCAGCGAGTCGGTCAGGGTGGCCAGGTTGGTGTTCAGCGCGACGAACTGCTGATCGTTCTGGTGCAGCGCGTCGACGAAGGTGGCCAGGCTCCTGATCGTCGCGAACAGGTCGCCACGGCCCTCGTTGAGGGTGGCCACCGCATCCGACAGCGAGCGGAAAGTGGTGTTGATCTGGGCACCTTTACCGGCCAGGGTGTCGGCCAGCGTGTCGACGAATCCGCCGATGGCGCCCTTGTCGCCGGGCTTGGTCGGGCCCAGCTCGGTCACCAGCTTGTCCAGCTGGTTGCGGATGTCGTCCCATTCCACCGGGGTCTGGGTGCGCTCCAGCGGAATTACCGCACCGTCGGCCAGCGCCGGGCCGCCGGTGTAGGGCGGGTCCAGCTGCAGCACGCGGGAGGCCACCACCGTCTGGTTCAGCACGGTGGCCTTCGCGTCGGCCGGCACCTTGTACTTGCTCTTCCAGCTGAAGGTGACCTTCATCCGGTCACCGGCCGGCTCGATCTTGTCGACCTTGCCGACCTGGACGCCCATGATCTGTACCCGGTCGCCGGGGTAGAGGGCCAGGGTGTTGGCGAACTCGGCGACCACGGTGGTGGTGGTCGTCTTCTTGTACACCTGGTAGCCGAAGTAGGCGGCCACCAATCCGACGATGGCGGCCAGCGTTGCCAGCAGTATTCCGCCGCGGGTCAGCCGGGCGCGCAGGGTGTCACGGGCAGACATCGGTTACGCCCCTCCGGTATCGGTCGGTGCGATGGTCGCCGGGTCG
>CAYPTG010000016.1:14359-17565 GCA_964413455.1 uncultured Mycobacterium sp.
CCGGGCGGGCCGGGCGCTAGCGCCGGTCCGGGGGCGCCGGGCACCTGCGGTCCGGGCTGACCCGGAACCGCTGCCGCCGGAACTCCGTGGTTGGGGGTGGCCGCCGCCGGGTTGGGGGCCGAGATCGCCACATCCGGCGGTCCGTAGCCACCGGGCACCGGGCCGTACGGGCCCTGGGTGGCCGCGGCGCAGGGCAGCGGATTGTCCGGAGTTCCGGTACCGCCCAGTCCCGGGGTGTAGGAGCACGGCGAACCCGGCGGGACAGCCGGTCCCGGGTGCTCCGGTGTTCCCTCGAAGACCTCGGGGCCGGGTGGCGGCGCACCGTTGGCCTGCCCGTGGCCGTTGGGGTCGGGGAACTTGTAGGCCGGCAGGCCGGCGTTACGCCAGAACTCCTCCGGGTCGATACCGCGCTCCTTGAACGCCGCATCCACCCAGGGCTGCAGTATTTGGTACGGCAGGATGTTCGTCAGCAGCGTCTTGAAGTACGGGCCGGAGCCGATCGCCTCGGTGAGCGAACCCATGAACTTCGACGCGGTGATGATCGAGTACGCCAGATCGTCTTTGTGCTTGGCCAGCACGTCGGTGATGATCTGCAGCTGGCCCAGCACCTTGGTCAGGTTCGGGTTGTCGTTGACGAATCCGGAGAACTGCTGCGACACCGCCGAGACGTTCTGCAGCAGCACGTCCACGGCTTGGCTGCGCTCGTTGACCGCCGCCAGCAGCACCTGTGCGTTGACCAACAGCCGGTTGATCTGCTCACTGCGGTTGCCCAGCACCGCGGCGACCTTGTTGGACTGGCTGAGCAGTTCCTTGAACTGATCGTCCCGTTTGCCGATGGTGTCGGAGAACCGGGCCACCCCTTCCAGTGCCGCCTTGAGCTGCGGCTGGCTGGCGTCCAGGGTTTCCGACAGCGCGTTGAGCGAAGCCTTGACCGCCTGCATATCCCAGCCGGCGGTGGTGGTGGTCAGATCGGAGAAGGCGTCGTAGAGCTGGTAGGGGGTGGTGGTCTGCTCCAGCGGGATCAGCCCGTCGACCGGCAGCGGATGGGCACCCCGCGGATCGATTTCGATCACCCGCTTGCCCAGGATGGTGTCGGTGCGGATGGACATCCGGCTGTCGGTGCCGATCCGGTGGCTGCCCAGCGTAAAGCCGACCTTGACCCGGTCGCCGTCGATGTCGATCGATTTGATCTCGCCGGCGTCGTATCCGCTGATCCGCACCTTGTCGCCGGGGGCTGCCCCCGCCGAGTCGGAGAAGTGCGCGTAGTACATCGGTTTGGCGTTGATCATCGGAATGCTGGCGAAACTCTGGCCCACCATCACCACCATGGCCAGGATCAGGATGCCGAACAGCCCGAGCTTGACCCGGTCGGAACCTTGCAAGGTCATCATTGGGGCGTGCACCTCCCCGTCGGCTGCTTGGTGACCTTCACCTTGCGCACCGGCCCGCCGGGCTGCAGGCCGTTGAGCGTCAGGCTGATATCGCAGATATAGAAGTTGAAGAAGTCACCGTAGATGCCGCCGGCCCGGCCGATCAGATTGATCGCCGTCGGGTATTCCTTGAGCAGCTGATCGAGCTTCTCTGGATCTTCGGCCAGCGGCTGCTGCAGGGTTTCCAGCTTGCCGATGGTCTGCTGCAGCCGCGGCCGGTCGTCGGCCAGCAGGCCGGCCAGCGTGCCGGAGGCGCCGCTGATGTCGGCGACCGCGTTGGCCAGCGGATCGGCCCGGTTCTTCAGCCCGGTGATCAGGATCTCGAAGTTGTTCACCGTCTGATCGAAGTCGCGCTGGTGGCGGTTGACGGTGGTCAGCACGGTGTTGAGATTGTTGATCACCGCCCCGATGGCCTGGTCCCGGTCGGCCAGCGCGGCGGTCAGCTGTGCGGTCTGGCTCAGCACGTTGGCGACGGTGCCGCCCTGGCCCTGGAAAACCGTCACCAGCGAGGTGGCGATGGCGTTGACCTTGTCCGGCTCCAGCGCCTTGAACAGCGGCTTGAACCCGCCGATCAGCGCATCGAGGTCCAGGGCGGGCTGGGTGCGGGCCATCGGGATGAACCCGCCGGGGGCCATCACCTGATCGGCACCTTCGCCGGTGCCCCGATCGAGGTTCACGTAGCGCTCACCGATCAGGTTCGCGTAGCGGATCTGAGCACCGGTGGACTGGTAGAGCGGTAGCGACTTGTCGACCGCCAGCTTGGCGACCACCCGCTGACCGTCGTCGGTGAGGGAGACGTCGGAAACCTTGCCGACCTCCACACCGCCGGCCCGGACGAACTGTCCGGCCTTCAGACCACTGCCGTTGCTGAACTCGGCGGTGTAGGTGTTGTAACGCTGGAACCGGAACTGCCCGAACACCACGAAGATGAGTGCGGTGCACAGCAGCAGCACGCAGGAGAAGATGGCCAGCTTGATGGCCGTGCTCGAATATTTCATGGGTTGATCGTGTTCTCCCCGAACTGACGTCCCCAGACGTACTCGTTGAGGAGCGGCTGGCCGATCTCGAAGTGGTTGTACGGGGCGATGGACGCGCCGGTATCGGCGACCAGGGCCGGTGCCGGCCAGAAGTCGCGGGTGACCTTCTGCCAGCACCCCGGGGCGCCGCCGGGACCGCCGCGGGCGTTCACCCGGGGCAGGTTGTCCGGATAGATGTAGGGGTTGGGCGCACCCAGGATCTCGGCCCGGACGGCCAGCGAATAGCCGTTGCCGCCGAAGCCCTGCAGCGTCAACGGCAGCACCTCGGCGTAGTTGCGGACCATGCAGAACAGCTCGGGGCTGTAGGCGTTGAGCAGCTGCGAGGTCGGAACCAGGTCGGACAGTCCGCGGACCAGATACGGTGCGCCGCGCTCGAACACGTCGGCGGCGGTGTTGCCGAAGCCGGCCGCACCCAACAGCACCTCGTCGAGGTCGCCCTGCTGGGCGTTGAGGGTGCGCACGGTGGTCAGCGCGTTGTCGATGGAGTCCCAGAAGTCCGGGCCGGCGATGGTGTACACGTCGGCGAGCTGGGTCAGCTTCTGCAGGCCGTACTGGAACCGGGGCAGCCGCGGGTTGAGGTTGTCCAGTGAGATGTTGGTCTTGGCGATGGTCTGGCCCAGCTTGGCGCCCTTGCCGGTCAGTGCGTCGGCGGTGGCCGACAAGGTCAGGTTCAGCTTGACCGGATCGATCCGCTCGGCGATCCCGGTCACCACCTCGAACAGCGAGTTGAACTCGGTGG
>CAYPTG010000017.1:0-16344 GCA_964413455.1 uncultured Mycobacterium sp.
ACGTCGTCGACCAGGATGACCAGCGCGCCGTCGATACCGTCGTCGGGGATGGAGGTCTCGGCCAGCGCCCGGGGCGGCTTGAAGTTGAGGTCGTCGCGGTACAGCGTGATGTCCAGCGCGCCGTGCGGCACCTGGGCATCAGAGAATTCGGCGATCTTGGCGGCCAGCCGGGTGGCCAGGTCGACGCCGCGGGTCGGGATGCCGAGCAGCACCACCCGCGGCGCATCGTCGCCGTCCAGAGCGGTTTTTTCGATGATCTGATGGGCCATGCGGGAAATGGTTCGGCCCACGTCCGCGGCGGACATAAGTTCCCGGTCGGCGGTGCTCACGAAGAGACCAGACCTCCTTCTCCGCCTCACGGGACGGATCGTTAAAGGATGTCGACTGCTCGGCAGCCTAGCATCGGGAGCCGGGCCGGCTCTCCACGGACGCGCCGTCAGTAGACTCGCCCGCGATGAGCCTCGCCGACAACCGATCCTCCATCGACCAGGCGGTCGAGGCGGGTCTGCTGGCCGGAGCGGTCACATGCGTGTGGCATCGCGGAGAAGTGCTGCAGGTCAACGCAATCGGGCACCGCGACGTCGAGGCGAAGTTGCCGATGCAGACCGACACCCTGTTCCGGATCGCGTCTATGACCAAACCGGTGACGGTCGCCGCGGCGATGACGCTGGTCGAGGAAGGCAAGCTGGCGCTGTCCGACCCAGTCACGCGCTGGGTGCCGGAACTGGCCGACATGCGGGTGCTGGTCGATCCGGCCGGCCCGCTGGACCGGACCGTTGCGGCCCGGCGCGATATCACCGTCGAAGATCTGATGACCCACCGCAGTGGGCTGGCGTACTCGTTCTCGGTGATCGGCCCGATCAGCCGCGCCTACGAGCAGGTGTCGCTGCGTCAGGACGCCGACGACTGGCTGGCCGAGATCGCCGAGCTGCCGCTGCTGCACCAGCCCGGTGAGCAGCTCACCTACAGCCAGTCCACCGACGTGCTGGGTATCGCACTGTCCCGCATCGAGGACCGCTCGTTGCAAACCGTGCTGTCCGAGCGGGTGCTCGGTCCGCTGGGGATGACCGACACCGGTTTCTTCGTCACCCCCGAGCAGCGGGCCCGGGCGGCGACGATGTACCGGCTCGACGCGCACGGCCAGCTGCAGCATGACGCGATGGGTCCGGTGCCGGTGCGGGAGCCGCGGTTCAGCCAGGGCGGCGCCGGCCTGATCTCGACCGCCGAGGATTATCTGCGGTTCGCCCGGATGCTGCTGGGCGGCGGGGCGGTCGACGGGGTCCGGGTGCTCTCCGAGGACTCGGTGGCGCTGATGCGCACCGACCGGCTGACCGACGAGCAGAAGCGTGAACCGTTTCTGGGTGCGCCGTTCTGGGTGGGCCGCGGCTTCGGGCTGAACCTGTCGGTGGTCACCGACCCGTCGAAGTCGGCCCGACTGTTCGGTCCGGGCGGGCAAGGCACATTCGGCTGGCCCGGCGCCTACGGCACCTGGTGGCAGGCCGACCCGGGCAACCAGCTGATCATGATCTACCTGATCCAGAACTTTCCCGAGCTGGCCGACGCCGCGGCGGCGGTGGGGGGTAATACCGCGTTCGCCCGTTTGCAGTCCACCCAGCCGAAGTTCGTCCGCCGCAGCTATGCGGCGCTGGGGCTATAGCGGCGGCGGCGGAATATTCCCCCGGACCGCGGCCGCCGCGGCTCGGATCTGCGGCGTCACTAGCATCACCTGGCCCAGCACGCCGTTGACGAACCCGGGCGACTCGTCGGTGGACAGTTCCTTGGCCAGCTCCACCGCCTCGTCGACGGCCACCGGCTCGGGTACGTCCTCGGCGTGCAGCAGCTCCCACACCGCCACCCGCAGGATGGCCCGGTCAACGGCAGGTAATCGCTCCAGAGTCCAGCCCTGCAGGTGGGCGCTGATCAGTTCGTCGATGTGGGCGGCGTGGTCGCTGACCCCGCGGGCCACCGTCCGGGTATACGGATTCAGCGGCGCCACATCGGGATTGGTGTCCCCCAACGCCACGCGCCCGTCGGCCACGTCGGCCGGGGTCAGCCCGCGGGCCTCGGCTTCGAACAGCAGATCCACGGCCCGTTTACGGGCCTGATGACGGCCCTTGTCGCCCTTGCGGTCGGCCACGCTCAGGCCGGATCAGGCATTGACACGGCCACTCAATGCGTTAGGCATTGACACGCCCACCATTGCGTTACGCATTATCACGACCCAAGTAGCTGCCGTCGCGGGAGTCGACCTTCAGCTTGTCGCCGATGTTGATGAACAGCGGCACCTGGATCTCGGCACCGGTCTCCATGGTGGCCGGTTTGGTGCCGGCGCTGGACCGGTCGCCTTGCAGGCCGGGCTCGGTATGGGTGACTTCGAGCTCCACGGTCACCGGCAGCTCGATGTAGAGCGGGCTGCCGTCGTGGAAGGCCACCTGCACCGGCATGCCTTCGAGCAGGAAGCCGGCGGCGTCGCCGACCAACGCCTCGGGCAGCGGGTGCTGCTCGTAGTCCTCGGCGTCCATGAATACGAAGTCATTGCCGTCGCGGTACAGGTAGGTGGTGTCGCGGCGGTCCACGGTGGCGGTCTCCACCTTGACCCCCGCGTTGTAGGTCTTGTCGACGACCTTGCCGGACAGCACGTTCTTGAGTTTTGTCCGCACGAAGGCCGGGCCCTTACCCGGCTTGACGTGCTGGAACTCGATGATGGTCCAGAGCTGGCCGTCGATGTTCAGTACCAAGCCGTTTTTGAAGTCGGCGGTGCTCGCCACGGTTCTCCTCGGGTGTGCGGACTGTGAAACGCTGCGTTTGTTGCCGAAGTTTAGACCGGCACCACGTCGACCAGACCCGGCGCCCTCACGCCAGGACCGTCAGCTCCTTGGGGAATCGGGACAGCGACTCCGCGGCTTTCTCGTCCACCAGCAGGGTGTCTTCGATCCGCACCCCGCCGCGTCCGGGCAGATACACCCCTGGCTCGACGGTGACCACCGAACCGGTGCGCAGCCGGCCGGTGGCTTTGCCGTTGATGCCGGGGGCTTCGTGGATCTGCAGGCCCACCCCGTGTCCCAGTCCGTGGCCGAAGTGCTCGGCGTGGCCGGCCTCGGCGATCACCGCCCGGGCCGCGCCGTCCACCTCGGCCAGGCCCGCCCCGCGGCGCAGCTGCGCGATGCCGGCCGCCTGGGCCGCTGAGACCAGGGCGTAGATCTCCTGCTGCCAGTCGGCGGCCCGCCCCAGGACGAAGGTGCGGGTCATATCGGAGTGGTAGCCGCCGACCAGCGCGCCGAAGTCGATCTTGACGAAGTCGCCGGACCGTAGTTCGGCGCCGGTGGGCCGGTGATGCGGTACCGCCGAGTTCTCTCCGGTGGCGACGATGGTTTCGAAAGACGGCCCGTCGGCGCCGTGGTCGAGCATCCGCGCCTCCAAATCCCGGGCGACGGCCCGCTCGGTACGGCCGGGCCGCAGGCCACCGGCGGCGATCAGGTCGGTCAGTGCCTCGTCGGCGGCGGCGCAGGCCGCCCGCAGCAGCGCCACTTCCCCGACATCCTTGACTTCGCGCAGCGTCTCCACGGTGCCCGACGCCCGAACCAGCTCGATCCCATCGTGGCCGGCCAGCTCGCCGGCCAGAGCGTCGAACCCGTCGACGGTCACCACATGGCTCTCGAATCCGATCCGCCGGGCGCCCGCGGCCACCGCTCGCTGCACCAAGTGCCGCCCGCAGGCCGGTTCGATCGCCGCTTCCACGTCGGGTGACTGCCGGGAGGCCTGGGTCCGGTACCGGGAGTCGGTGGCCAGCACCGGGGCGCGGTCGTCACCGAACACCAGCAGGGCGGCGTTGGAGCCGGTGAATCCGGACAGATAACGCACATTGACCAGGTCGCTCACCAGCAGCGCGTCCAGACCCTGCGCCGCCAGCTGGGCCGTCAACCGGTCTCGCCGCTGGGAATGTGCCACGGTCGTCGACGGTACCGCCCGGCGACGATGCGGGACGGAACGTCCCGAGGAGGAGTCGGGCAATCAGATCCCGTCCGCTTCTCAAACGCTCCGTTCCTGGCAGACGTCGTGCAGTCAGGGGCTAGGGTGATAGCCCATGACGACGTGGCTGCCGCGCGGACTGCTGTTCGCGATCGGGATGGTGGTGCTCCGAGTGGTGCAGGGATCGTTGATCAATGCCTCCCCCACCAATGCCGGAAGTATCAGCTTGGGGCTGGTCGGGCTGTTCGCTCTGGCGGCACTGATCCTGGGCTTCTTTGACGGCGCCGCCGACGCCCGGGCCAGCGCGGACCCGGACCGCCGACGCGACCTGGCGACCCGCTGGCTGCTGGCCGGGCTGGTCGCCGGGGTAATCGGCGGGCTGGCGGTGTGGTTCATTTCCGGGTTCTACAAGCCGATCTACGCCGAAGGCCTTCTCCCGGAGCTCACCGCGTTTGCCGCGTTCACCGCGCTGCTGGTCTTCTTCCCGGCGATCCTGGGGGTAATCGCCGGACGGTGGCTGGTGGACCGCGGCCGTCCCGAGGAACCGCGGCGCCACGGCAGCGACGTGTTCACCTCTGTGCACGAGCCGGTGCACGACCGCGCGCCGAGCGTCGCGACCGGTGGCACAGCCCCGGTGGCCGCGACCACCACCGCCGCCACGGCCGTCCTGGACTATCCCGAGGAATACTCCGAGGAACGGACGTCTGAATACTCCGACGAGGTGACGTCACACTCCGCCCAAGAGGTGACGTCACACTCCGACCAGGTGGACGAGGTGACGTCGCCGGTGGAACTGGCCGATCGGGTCGTCGACGAAACCCATCAGGTTCATCAAGCCGCTCAAGAGGCCTACGAAGACGAGACCGAGGAGATCACCGAGCAGATCCGGGAGCAAGCCGACCGGATCGAAGCGGAGGTCAACGAGGTCGTCGACCCGGACACGACCACCACCACCATCGTCTACCCCGACGAGGACGAGACAGCTAAGTAGCGCAGCGCCAGCAGATAGCCCTGCACGCCGAGGCCGACGATCACCCCGGTGGCCACACCGCTCAGATACGAGTGGTGCCGAAAGTCTTCCCGCGCATGCACATTGGAGATGTGCACCTCGATCAGCGGGGCCCGCAGCTCCGCGCAGGCATCGCGCAGCGCGATCGAGGTGTGGGTCAGCGCACCGGCGTTGAGGATCACCGGGTCGCCGGCATCGGCGGCCTCGTGCAGCCACCCAAGTAGCTGTGCCTCGCTGTCGCTCTGCCGCACCGCCGCCGACACACCCAGCTCGGCGGCCTCGGCCTCGATCAGCGCCACCAGGTCGTCGTGGCTGGTACTGCCGTAGACCTCAGGCTCGCGCCGACCCAGCCGACCCAGGTTGGGGCCGTTGAGCACCTGGACCGTCGTCATCGCGGTTCCTCTCGATCATCGGGCGGGGCGACTTCGCCCCGACTGTCGGCGGAGCCGACTTCGTCCTGAGCATCGGGCGCGACCTCACCATAGGCCGCGGCCAGCAGGCCGGGGTCCGGTCCCTCCAGCCGGCCGGGCTTGGCCAGCCCGTCGAGCACCACGAAACGTAGTGTGCCCGAACGGGTTTTCTTATCCCCGGCCATGTAGGTCAGCAGCTCAGGCAGCGCATCGGCGTCATAGGTCACCGGCAGCCCCAGGGCGGTCAGCACGTCGCGGTGCCGGCGCACGGTGGGCTCGTCGAGCCGCCCGGCGAGCCGGGCCAGTTCCGCGGCGAACACCAGGCCGACCGACACCGCCGCGCCATGCCGCCACCGGTAGCGCTCGCGGCGCTCGATCGCGTGGGCCAGGGTGTGGCCGTAGTTGAGGATCTCCCGCAGCGCCGATTCCTTCTCGTCAGCGGCCACCACTTCCGCCTTGACCGCAATGGCGCGTCTGATCAGCTCCGGCAGCACCGGGCCGTCCACGTCGAGTGCGGCCTGCGGGTCGGCTTCGATGAGGTCCAGGATCACCGGGTCGGCGATGAATCCGCATTTGACGACTTCGGCCATGCCGGCCACCAATTCGTTGCGCGGCAACGTCTTGAGCTGATCCAAGTCGACCAGCACCGCGGCCGGCTGGTGGAAAGCGCCGACCAGGTTCTTGCCCGCGTCGGTGTTGATCCCGGTCTTGCCGCCAACGGCGGCGTCCACCATGGCCAGCAGCGTGGTCGGTACGTGCACGATGTCGATTCCGCGCAGCCAGGTGGCCGCGACGAAACCGGCCACGTCGGTAGCCGCTCCGCCGCCGAGGCTGACCACCGCGTCGGTGCGGCCCACCCCGATCCGGCCCAGTACCTCCCAGACGAACCCGACCACCGGTAGATCCTTGCCGGCTTCGGCGTCGGGCAGTTCGATGCGGTGCGCGTCGACCCCGAGGGCGCCGAGCCGGGTGCGGATGTCCTCGGCGAGTTGGGCCAGCGCCGGCTGGTGCAGGACGGCGACCTTGTGCCGTCCGCCGAGCAGGTCCCCCAGCCGGTCGAGTGCGCCGGCGCCGATGATGACCGGGTAAGGCGCATCGACGGCCACCTCGACGGTGACCGGCTCACCGCCGGCGTGCGCGCTCACTTGCGCAGCCCGGCGCGCCGCGCCAGGGTCGCCGGGGTGACCGGGCCGGCGTCGGCCGGCTCGGCCATTGATGTTTCGGATGTTTTAGAGGGTTCCGCCGACGCGGTCCGCGGCAGCCCGGCCGACGGACGTCGCCACGGCGGCCGGCGGCGCCGCACCGATTGCGGATCTTCCAGCCGCCCAACGATATTGCGGACTACCGCCCCGGGGTTGCGGCGGTTGGTGTTGATCCGGATGGTGGCGATCCGACGGTAGAGCGGGGCCCGCTGGCTCATCAGCTCACGGTATTTCTCGGCGCGGTCCGGCCCGGCCAACAGCGGCCGTACCGCGCTGCCGCTGGTGCGCCGGATACCCTCGGAGGCACTGATCTCCAGGTAGACCACCGTGTGATCGGCCAGCGCATCGCGCACACCGGCGGTGGTGACCGCACCGCCGCCGAGCGACAAGATGCCGTCGTGGTCGCGCAGCGCCGCACAGACCACCTGCTCCTCGATCCGCCGGAAGCCGGCTTCGCCTTCCTCGGCGAAGATCTCCGGGATGCTGCGGCCGGTGCGTTCTTCGATGGCGACGTCGGTGTCCAGCAGGGTGCAGTCCATCGCCTTGGCCAGCCGTCGCCCGATGGTCGATTTCCCCGACCCGGGTAGCCCGATGAGTACCGCTTTGGGCGCCATCGCAGTCCCCGCTACCCGGACATCACCGAAGCGGACCCGAAGGCTTCGCGTTCGGCGACGTCGCGCAGATAACCGTCGATGTTGCGCCGGGTCTCCCGCAGGGAGTCTCCGCCGAATTTCTCCAGCGCGGCCCGGGCCAGCACCAGCGCGACCATCGCCTCGACCACCACGCCGGCGGCCGGCACCGCGCACACATCGGAGCGCTGATGGATGGCGACCGCTTCGGCGCCGGTGGACAGGTCGACGGTGGCCAGCGCCCGCGGGACGGTGGAGATCGGCTTCATCGCGGCCCGCACTCGCAGTGGCTGCCCGTTGGTCATGCCGCCTTCCAACCCGCCGGCCCGGTTGGTGGACCGGATGACACCGTCGGGCCCCGGATACATCTCGTCGTGGGCGCCGCTGCCGCGCCGCCGCGCCGTCTGGAATCCGTCGCCGATCTCGACGCCCTTGATGGCCTGCACACCCATCACCGCGGCAGCCAGCTGGCTGTCCAGCCGGTTCTCGCCGCTGGTGAACGAGCCCAGGCCGACCGGGATGCCGTGGGCGACGACTTCGACCACCCCGCCGAGGGTGTCGCCGTCGCGTTTGGCGGCCTCGATCTCGGCGATCATCGATTCCTCGGCGGCGGTATCGAAGGCGCGTACCTGGCTGTCGTCGATGCGGGGCAGGTCTGCGGCGGTCGGCGGCGGGCCGTCGTAGGGCTCCGACGCGCCGATGGAGATGACGTGCGAGACCACCTCGACGCCGAGCGCCTGGCGCAGGAAGGCCCGGGCGATGGTGGCCGCGGCCACCCGGGCGGCGGTTTCGCGGGCGCTGGCGCGTTCCAGCACCGGGCGGGCGTCGTCGAATCCGTACTTGAGCATGCCGGCGTAGTCGGCGTGGCCGGGCCGCGGCCGGGTCAGCGGCGCGTTGCGGGCGACGTCCAGATCGGCGGCGGCGACCGGGTCGGCTGACATCACCGTCTCCCACTTGGGCCACTCGGTGTTGCCGATCTCGATGGCGATCGGGCCGCCCAAGGTGCGGCCGTGCCGGATACCGGCCAGCAGGGTGACCTCGTCCTTCTCGAACTTCATCCGGGCGCCGCGGCCGTAGCCCAGCCGGCGGCGGGCCAGTTGCTCGACGATGTCGGCGGAGCTGACCTCGACACCGGCCACCATGCCCTCGACCACGGCCATCAGCGCGCGGCCGTGGGATTCACCGGCGGTGGTCCATCGCAACACGCGAATATCCTCCCACGCATCCTCGCCAGGCTAAAAAACCGCCAGCGCGACGGCGGCCAGACTGGCCGCGCACATCGACGGGCCGTGCGGCAGCCCCGGCACCGATCCACGGCCGCGTCGGCGCAGCAGCACCGCGATGCCGGCCGCCGCGGTCAGCATCGGCGCGCCGAGCGCGGCCAGCAGCCACACCGGTACGCCGAACGCCCCGGTCAGCGCCCCCAGGCCCAGCGCCAGCTTGACGTCACCGCCGCCCATGGCGGCCGGGTCGGCCAGGTGCACCAGCAGATAGATCCCGGCCAGGGCGGTCGCGCCGGCCAGCGCGGGCAGCCCGCGCCCGCCCACCTCCGCGCCGACCAAAATCACCACCGCCCCGGTCAGGGTCAGCCTGTTGGGCAGCCGGCGCTGCCGTAGGTCCACCGCCGAGAGCGCCGCGGCCCAGCCCAGCACGGCCAACCAGACCAGCACCCGCGAAACGTCCATGCCGGCACGCTATTGCAGTGCGGCCGCCATCTGCGCTCGCGGTGCGGGCCGGCCTGTGAATTGTTCGACTTGGCTGAACGCCTGGTGCAGCAGCATCTGCAGGCCGCTGATGACCTGTCCGCCACGCTGCGCGACGGCCTGGGCCAGCGGAGTGGGCCACGGGTCGTAGATCGCGTCGAGCAGCACCGGCACCCCGGCCAACGTGGCGGCGTACTCGGCCGCGGCACCGGCCGGGATGGTGCTGACCAGGATGTCGGTGCCCGCGGCCCGGTCGGCGAGCGCACCGGAGTCGGCCAGCTCGCAGAACGACACGGTCGCCGGCAGCGCCGAACCGAGGTCGACCAGCCGGTCGGCGGCCTGGCGGTTTCGGGCGACGACGGTGATCTCGGTGACCCCCAGGCCGGCCAATGCCACCACAGCCGCCGGTGCGGTGCCACCGGAGCCCAGCACGATGGCCCGCCGGCCGCGGTGCTGTCCCAGCGCCCCGGCGACGCCGTCGATGTCGGTGTTGTCGGCGCGCCAGCCCGCGCCGGTGTGCACCAGGGTGTTGGCCGAACCGACCAGTTCGGCGCGCTCGGTGGCCTCGTCGGCGAAGCGCAGGGCGGCGAATTTGCCGGGCATGGTGACTGACACTCCGACCCATTCCGGGCCGAAAGTGCTGACCAGCAACGGCAATTGGTCAGCCGTGCATTCGATGCGGTCGTAGGTCCAGTCGTTCAGACCCAACGCGCGGTAGGCCGCCAGGTGCAGCTGCGGTGAGCGCGAATGCGCCACCGGGGCGCCCAGCACGGCCGCTTTGCGGGCCGTGCCATCAGTCCCGCCGGCCGCTTTGCGGGCCGTGCCATCAGACCCGACGGTTACCGCCCGGAGTCGAGCACACCGCTGTTGAGCGCCTTGTCGCGGTTGGCCAGGTGCTCCTGGTAGTCGCTGGTGAACAGCGTCGTGCCGTCGTTGTCGACGGTCACGAAGTACAGCCAGTCACCGGGCTCGGGATGCTCGGCCGCGGCCAGCGCGTCGTCACCGGGTGAGCAGATCGGCGTGGCCGGCAGCCCGGCCTTGGCGTAGGTGTTCCATGGCGTCTCTTTTTCCCGGTCCTCGTCGGTGGTCGCCACTTCCTGGCGGTCCAGCGGGTAGTTCACCGTGGAATCGAATTCGAGGCGGTCGTAGTCGCTGGCCAGCCGGTTGTAGATCACCCGGGCGACCTTCGCGAAGTCGACCGGCTTGGCTTCCTTCTGCACCAGCGAGCCGACGATGAGCACCTCGTACGGCGAGATGTTCAGCGTGTTGGCGGCGTCCAGCAAGCCGCCCTTGACGTAGCGCTCACCGCTCTGCCCGACCAGGGTGGCCAGGATCTGCTGCGGGGCGGCGGTCGGGTCGATGTTCCAGGTGCCGGGGGCGATCAGGCCCTCAAGCCGGCGGTGGCTCTGGCCCATCGCGCCGGCGCCCTTGGCGGCCCATTCCGGCACGTTGAGGTCCGATAGCGGACCCTGCTCGGCGGCGGCCTTGAGATCCTTGGCCGACACACACTTCTTGGCGCCGTTGAGCTCCACGCAGCTGGCGTCGGCGATCAGCGTGAAGATGCCCGGGTTGACGGTGTCGGATCCGACCACCTGGATGTCGTCGAGCTGCTTGCCCTCCGGGATGACCAGCTTGCCCACCCGCGACTTGGGGTCGATGAGCTTCTGCACGGCGGTGGCCGCCGGGATCTCGGTGCGCACCGTGTAGTAGCCGGGTTGGATCGAGGCCAGTTCAGTGTTGGCCGAGGCCGCCGAGATGAACATCCCGACGTCGGCGATAACGCCCTTCTCCACCAGATTCTGAGCAATCACCGATCCGGAATCACCCTCGTGGACCTGGATGACGATGTCCTCTTTGCCCTCGCCGACGAAGTCCGGTGGCGGCTTGGGGCCGCCGCCGAACAGCCGCGGGCCGAGCAACCACACCGCGACCGCGGCGACCGCCAGCAGGCCGATCAGCCCAAGCAGGCGGCCACGTCCGCGACCGGCAGCCCCGGCGCTTTTCACCTGGGTTCGACGGGCCTTGGCCGCTCTGGGCTGCGCGGCGGCCTCGGGCTCGGCGCCGTCAGGGTGCAGGTCTTCGGACATCGTCACTCTCTTTACCTCGGTGCCGCTTTGCGGCGCTTCACCTCGTTTGCCGCATTGCGGCGCTTACTTCAGTTACCGCGTCGCGGCGGTTTATGTCGTTGCCGCGTTGCGGCGCTGGTCGAGCCAACCTTGCAGGATCGCCACGGCGGCAGCCTGGTCGATCATCCCCCGTTGTTCCCGTGCACGCACACCTGCCTCCCGTAACGAGCGTGTCGCGCTGACCGTCGTCAGCCGCTCGTCGGCCATCCGAACCGGCACCGGACTGACCCGGCCGGCCAATGCATCGGCCACCCCGATGGCGTCCGACGCCGACGAACCCACTCGGTCGGCAAGAGTACGCGGCAGCCCCACCACGACTTCCACGACCTCCAGCTCATCGACCAGAGACGCCAGTCGGCGCAGGTGAGCGCCGCCCCGTTCACGGCGCACCGTTTCCACCGGAGTGGCCAGGATGCCGTCCGGGTCGCTGACCGCCACCCCGATCCGGACCGTGCCGACGTCTACCCCTAGCCGGCGGCCCCGGCCCGGGTCACCGGCGCCCGGGCGATCCGGCATCCGGTCCGCCACAGAAGTCACCGGACTGGGCTCCGGGCCAGCTCGGCGCGCACGGCGCGCAGCGCGGCGTCGATGCCGGACGGGTCGGTGCCCGATCCCTGGGCCAGGTCGGCTTTGCCGCCGCCGCGTCCGCCGACCGCCGCGGCCAGCGATGACACCAGATCGCTGGCCCGGATGCCGGCGTCCTGGGCAGCCTGGTTGGTGGCCACCACGAACGGCACGGACCCGTCGTTCTCCGAGATCAGCACGACGACACCGGGATCGGCTCCGAGTCGACCACGGATATCGCCGACCAGCGAACGCAGGTCCGCGGCAGTCATCCCGGCCGCCATCCGCTGGGCCACCAGCCGGACGTTACCGACCTGCTCAGCGCCGGCCGCCGCATTGGCTGCCGCGGCGCGCGCCGCGGACAACCGCATCCGGTCAAGCTCCTTCTCGGCGGCTTTGAGCCGGTCCACCAGGGTCGCCACCCGGGCCGGGACCTCCTCGGAGGGCACTTTCAGCGATGAGGCCAGACCGGCCATCAGTGCGCGTTCCTTGGCCAGGTGCCGGAACGAGTCCAGGCCGACGTAGGCCTCCACACGACGCACCCCGGCACCGACCGAGGACTCGCCCAGGATGGTGACCGGGCCGATCTGCGCGGAGTTCTGCACGTGGGTGCCGCCGCACAGCTCCAGCGAGAACGGGCCGCCGATCTCCACCACCCGGACCTGTTCGGGGTACTGCTCGCCGAAGAGCGCCATGGCGCCCATTGCCTTGGCCTTCTCCAACTCGGTGAGGAAGGTGTTGACCGGGTAGTCGGCCTCGACGGCCTCGTTGGTGATCTCCTCGATCTGGCTGCGCTGGTCGTCGGTCAGCGCGCCCTGCCAGTTGAAGTCGAACCGCAGATACCCCGGACGGTTCAGCGAACCGGCTTGAACGGCGTTGGGGCCCAACACTTGTCGCAGCGCGGCATGCACCATGTGGGTGCCGGAGTGGCCCTGGGTCGCGCCTCGTCGCCACTTCGGGTCGACGGCGGCCAGCACCGTGTCGCCTTCGACGAATTCGCCGGACTCAACGTTGACCCGGTGCACCCACAGCGTCTTGCCGATCTTCTGCACATCGTTGACGGCGGCTTTGGCCGACTCCCCGGCGCCGGTGCCGGTGATGGTGCCGGTATCGGCGATCTGCCCGCCGGACTCGGCGTACAGCGGGGTGCGGTCCAGCACGATCTCCACCCGCTCGGGCGGGGCGCTCTCCGAGTGCACCCGAGGGTGGTGCGCCACCACCGGCACCCGCTTGCCGTCGACGAAGATGCCCAAAATGCGGGCCTGCGAACTCAATTCGTCGAATCCGGTGAACTCGGTCGGCCCGGCGTCGACGAGTTCGCGGAACGCCGAGAGGTCGGCGTGCGCGTGTTTGCGGGCGGCGGCGTCGGCTTTGGCCCGGCGGCGCTGCTCGGACATCAGCTCGCGGAAGCCGAGTTCGTCCACACCCAACCCGGCTTCGGCGGCCATCTCCAGCGTGAGTTCGATCGGGAAGCCGTAGGTGTCGTGCAGGGTGAAGGCATCCGAGCCGGTCAGCGTGGTCTTACCGGCCGACCTGGTCGCCGCGGCGGCGTCGTCGAAGAGTTTCGACCCGGAGGCCAGGGTCCGATTGAAGGCGGTCTCCTCGGCGATCGCGATCCGGCTGATCCGGTCGAAATCGGTGACCAGTTCCGGGAAGGACTGGCCGGCCGCGTCGCGCACGGTGCTCATCAGTTCGCCGATGATCGGCCGGTCGACGCCGAGCAGCTTGGCCGAGCGGATGATTCGGCGCAGCAACCGACGCAGCACGTAGCCGCGGCCCTCGTTGGACGGGGTCACACCGTCGCCGATGATGATCGCCGCGGTACGACTGTGATCGGCGATCACCCGGTAGCGGACGTCGTCAGCGTGGCTGCCCTGCCCGTAGCCGCGGGGGGCGTATTGCGCGACCTTGTCGATCACCGGGCGCAGCAGATCGGTTTCGTAAACGTTGTCGACGCCCTGCAGCAAGCAGGCGATGCGTTCCACACCCATTCCGGTGTCAATGTTCTTGCGCGGCAACGGCCCGAGGATCTCGAATTCCTCTTTGCTGGTGCCCTGGCCGCGCTCGTTCTGCATGAAGACCAGGTTCCAGATTTCGATGTAGCGGTCTTCGTTGGCCTCCGGGCCGCCTTCGATGCCGTAGTCGGGTCCGCGGTCGAAGTAGATCTCCGAGCAGGGGCCGCACGGGCCGGGGATGCCCATCGACCAGTAGTTGTCGGCCATGCCCCGGCGCTGGATGCGCTCGGGTGGCAGGCCAGCGATCTCCTGCCATAGCTGCGCGGCTTCGTCGTCGTCGTAATAGACGGTGGCCCAAAGCTTTTCGGGGTCAAATCCGTAGCCGCCGTCAGCGACCGGTGTGGTCAGCAGCGTCCAGGCCAGCTCGATGGCCTGTGCCTTGAAGTAGTCACCGAAGGAGAAGTTGCCGGCCATCTGAAAGAAGGTGTTGTGCCGGGTGGTCTTGCCGACCTCGTCGATGTCCGGGGTGCGGATGCATTTCTGGATGCTGGTGGCGGTGGCGTACGGCGGGGTGCGCTGGCCGAGGAAAAACGGCACGAACTGGACCATGCCGGCGTTGACGAACAGCAGGTTGGGGTCATCAAGGACCACCGAGGCGCTGGGCACCTCGGTGTGTCCGGCCTCGACGAAGTGATTCAGGAAGCGCTTCCTGATCTCATGGGTCTGCACGGGCGGCTTGTCCTCGGTGGTCGGGATGCGGCAGGCGGCCGGGCTCCTCGGCGCGCCGCCGACCTTTAGATTACCGGGCGGCCACTCAGCGCCGGCGGATGATGGCGCGCAGCTTGTCCAGGCGCCCGGCGATCTCCCGTTCGGCACCGTGGCGGGTCGGCCGGTAGTAGTCGACGCCGGCCAGCTCGTCAGGCGGATACTGTTGTGCCACAACACCATCGGGGTCGTCATGCGGGTAGCGATAGCCCTGCGCGTTACCCAGCGCGGCCGCCCCCGGGTAGTGCCCGTCACGCAGGTGGGCCGGCACCGATCCGCTCTTGCCGGCCCGGATATCGCTCATCGCCGCCGATAGCGCGGTGGTCACCGAGTTGGACTTGGGCGCGGTGGCCAGGTGCACCGTGGCGTGCGCCAGGGTCAGCTGGGCTTCCGGCATGCCGATCAACGCGACGGTCTGGGCGGCGGCGACCGCGACCGGCAGCGCACCCGGATCGGCCATCCCGATGTCTTCGCTGGCCAGGATCATCAGCCGGCGGGCGATGAAGCGCGGGTCTTCGCCGGCCACCAGCATCCGGGCCAGGTAGTGCAGGGCGGCGTCGACGTCGGACCCGCGCACCGACTTGATGAACGCGCTGATGACGTCGTAGTGCTGGTCGCCGTCGCGGTCGTAGCGCACGGCCGCCCGATCCAGCGAAGCTTCGACAGTCTCGATGGTGATCGCGGTGCCGGCCGCTTCGGCGGTTTCGGCGGCGACTTCCAGCGCGGTCAACGCCCGACGGGCGTCCCCGGCGGAGAGCTGCACCAGCAGGTCCAGCGCGTCGTCCTCGACGGTGACGGTCCCGCCCAGGCCCCGGGTGTCGGCGACCGCCCGGGTGAGTACCGCGCGGATGTCCTCGGCGCCCAGCGGTTGCAGCTGCAGGATCAGCGAACGCGACAGCAGCGGGGCCACCACGGAGAACGACGGGTTTTCGGTGGTGGCGGCCACCAGCAACACCACCCGGTTCTCCACCGCGGCCAGCAGCGCGTCCTGCTGGGTCTTGGAGAACCGGTGCACCTCGTCGATGAACAGCACCGTCTGGCTGCCGTAGAGGGCAGCCCGGCGCGCCTCCTCGATCACCGCACGCACTTCCTTGACGCCGGCCGACAGCGCGGACAGGGCTTCGAACCGGCGCCCGGTCGAATGCGAGATCAGCGAGGCCAGCGTGGTTTTTCCGGTGCCGGGAGGGCCGTACAGGATTACCGAGGCCGCTCCGGAGCCCTCCACCAGTCGGCGCAGCGGGGAAGCCGCACCGAGCAGATGCTGCTGTCCGACCACCTCATCGAGGCCGGCCGGGCGCATCCGGACCGCCAGCGGCGAAGCGGCGGAAGGCCGCGGCGAAACCACGCCGGCCGGCCCCGACGATGCGCCGGTCGACAGCTCATCGCCTGGGGTGTCGAACAGACTCTCGGGCACGCGATCAGGCTTACCACGCGGGGGTCTCAATCTCGTTCGTCCGGCCCGTGCGAGCGATTAGGTCGGGCTTAGAAGCGCCGGTGAATCGATGTCTGCGCACTACAGGGCATTAGTCGGATTTAGTGCGGAAAACTTTTGCCGAAACCTTGCGAGGCAAACAACGCGGTGACTACGTTGATGCTCCTAACCGGAACAAAGACGACCTGGCTGCCTCGCAGGGTTGCTCGATTTCGTGGTGCGGTTGTACCGCACTTGCGAATCCAGCAACTCCAAGGGCGTCCGGCCGCGTGCGCCCCGAATCGTGGTGTTCGCTGCTGGCCGGGACGCGCGAAAAGGGAGAGACCCTGTGGCAGACAACAATCCCCATGACCCGCTCGATGTCGTCGATAACGTCGTTGAGCGGCCCTACACCATCCAGCGACTGGTAGAGCGGCCCGTCGAGCGTGTGGTCGACAAGCCGGTCACCCTTGAGCGAGTGATCGAGCGACTGGTCGTCGATACCGTCGACACCGTCGTCGACAAGCCCGCGCAGGTATCGCGGATGGTAGAGCGCCCGGTCGTGACTGTCGTCGACTAGGTCGTCGACAGGCCGGTCAAG
>CAYPTG010000018.1:0-15796 GCA_964413455.1 uncultured Mycobacterium sp.
TCCCACGTGCCATCAACTCGGTGATCGCCCGTATCGCGCTGTTCTACGTGGGTTCGCTGTTATTGCTCGCGCTGCTGCTGCCCTACACCGACTACGCGGCCGACGAAAGCCCCTTTGTGACGTTCTTCGGCAAGATCGGCATCGAGGGTGCCGGCAGCATGATGAACCTGGTGGTGATGACCGCGGCGTTCTCCAGCCTGAACGCCGGGCTGTACTCCACCGGCCGCATCCTGCGGTCGATGGCGATGAACGGCAGCTCTCCGAAGTTCACCGGCCGGATGTCGCGCCGCGGGGTGCCCTACGGCGGGATCTGCCTAACTGCCTCGATCGGGTTGATCGGCGTGCTGCTCAACGGGGTGGTGCCGGAGATGGCCTTCGAGATCGTTCTGAATATGGCCTCCCTGGGCATTCTGGCGTCCTGGGCGACCATCGTCATCTGCCAATTGCAGTTGTTCCGGTGGTCCAAGCAGGGCCGGATGAAACGACCGTCGTTTCGGATGTGGGGTGCGCCCTACACCGGATACCTCACCCTGGCGTTCCTGCTCGCGGTGCTGGTGCTGATGGGATTCAACTACCCGATCGGAACCTGGACCATCGCGGGGTTGGCGGTACTGATTCCGCTGCTGATCGGCGGCTGGTATCTGGTTCGCGATCGGGTGCGCGCGATCGCCCTGATGCGCGACGGACACACCGGGCCGTTCCCGGTGATCGCCAACCCGCCGCCGCCGAGGCGCTGATCGCGGCTACGCGGTAGGCCAGGGATGGGTCGTCGGTGGGGGCCTCCAGTCGCGGTAGGGCCCGTCGTGCACGACGTGGCCCATCGATTCCATGAGCGCGATCACCTCGGGCCGCCGGTCGAGCAGCCAAGGTGGTACACAACGTTGCCAATCCGCCTCGGCCGGCACGTAGGCCACCGGCGGTGTGACACCCCATCCGCAGGTGAAGACGAAGGTCCGCTCGTCCTCATCGGTGACGATGATGATCTCTTTCCACTGCGCTTTGCCGGTGAGCATCAGATTTCCATCGTGACACTTGTGTCAACTCCATGCGCACACCTGGCCAACTTCTCCTGCCGAGTCACCACGGGCAATACACTTCTCGGGTCAACCCGATCTCGCGGATTCCGCCGCGCCCGGCAACTGCCAGAAGGAACCAGCATGGCCAGTCCCACGCCCGCCCGGCGCCACCGCGTCGTCATCGTTGGTTCCGGGTTCGGTGGTCTGACCGCGGCCAAAGCCCTGCACCGGGCCAACGTGGATATCACCCTGGTCGCCAAGACCACCAGCCATCTGTTCCAGCCGCTGCTCTACCAGCTGGCCACCGGCATCCTGGCCGCCGGCGACATCGCGCCCACCACCCGGCTTGTGCTCAAAAAGAACAAGAACTGCCAGGTGCTGCTCGGCGACGTCGAAGACATCGATCTGCACAACCGCACCGTCACCTCCAAGCTGATGACCATGCAGACCGTGCTGCCCTTCGACAGCCTGGTGCTGGCCGCCGGTGCCGAGCAGAACTATTTCGGCAACGACCACTTCGCGACCTTCGCCCCCGGCATGAAGTCCATCGATGACGCACTGGAGCTGCGCGGCCGCATCCTCGGCGCCTTCGAAGCCGCCGAGGTCACCACCGATCCCGCCGAGCGCACCCGCCGGCTGACGTTCGTGGTGATCGGCGGCGGCCCCACCGGCGTCGAGCTGGCCGGCCAGATCGTCGAGCTCGCCCAACGCACCCTGCCCGGGGCGTTTCGGACCATCGACCCCGCCGAGTGCCGGGTGATGCTGTTCGACGGCGGACCTTACGTCTTGCAGCCGATGGGGCAGAACCTGGGAATGAAGGCCCAGCGCAGGCTGGAGAAGATGGGCGTCGAGGTGTACCCCAACTCGATGGTCACCGACGTCGACTACATGGGAATCCGGGTCAAGGACAAGGAATCCGGCGAAGAACGTCGTATCGAATGCGCGTGCAAGGTGTGGTCGGCCGGGGTGCAGGCCAGCCCTCTGGGCAAGATGATTGCCGATCAGTCCGACGGCACCGAAGTGGACCGGTCGGGCCGGGTGGTCGTGGAACCCGACCTCACCGTCAAGGGCCATCCGAACGTCTTCGTAGTCGGTGACATCATGGCGGTGCCCGGCGTGCCGGGTGTGGCCCAGGGTGCCATCCAGGGGGCCAAATACGCGGCCAAGGCGATCAAGCGTTCGGTCAACGGCACTGACGATCCGGCAAACCGGGTGCCGTTCAAGTACTTCGACAAAGGCAGCATGGCGACCATCTCCCGGCACCACGCGGTCGCCAAGGTCGGCAAGCTGGAATTCGGCGGGTACTTTGCCTGGCTGGCCTGGCTGGTGCTGCACCTGGTGTATCTGGTCGGCTTCAAGAACCGGATCAGCACGCTGATGAGCTGGATGATCACCTTCACCTCACACGGCCGCGGGCAGCTGGCCACCACCAGCCAGATGGTCTACGCGCGGTTGGCGCTGGAGATGCTGGAAAAGCGCACGCGGGAAGACCCGTCGGAAGTCGAACGCGACGACGCCGCCGAACTCGATATCGCGTAGCTACAGTCGGGGAGCGGGGCCGCGGGTCCATCATGAGCGGCACGTCTTCGCTGCGCGCCCGGATCGCCGGCGCCTTCCATCCGGCGCCGCCACCACCGCTGGCACCACCCGGGCACTATCCGCCGGCCGAAGTGGCCGAGATGCTGCGCGAGATCGGGATAGCCATGGTGGAGGCCTCCTATCCGGTGCAGTTGGTCGAGCAGCGTCTGCGTGAGATCGCCGCCCGCTACACCACGGCCCGGGTGCAGGTCGCGGTGCTGCCCACCATGCTCTACATCCAGGTCGGCGACCGCCACGAGTTGGAGGGCTCCGCGCGCCCGTCCAGCCAGCTGGACAAGACGGCCCGGGTCGACGAGATCGCCGGGCTGGCCGCCGCCGGGGCGATCAGTCCGGCCGATGCCGTCGCCCAGGCGCGCGCCGCGCGCCGGCAGCCGCCCCGATTCGGTGCGCTGACAACCACTCTGGGCTATGCGCTGGCCACCGTCGGCTTCGGCATGGTGATCCAACCCACCTGGAAGGCGCTGCTGGCGCACGCCTTCCTCGGGTTGGTAGTGGGGCTGATCATCCAGGTCAGCCGGCCGCTGCCCAACCTGGGCGCCATCGTGCCGGCACTGTCCGCGGTGGTGGTCACCCTGCTGGCCACCTGGTTCCTCGCCGACGTCGCCGACGACGGGTTGTTGCGGATCATCAGCCCGGCGTTGGTCGCGCTATTGCCCGGCAGTGTGCTGGTGATCGGGGCCATCGAATTGGCCGGCGGCAGAATCGTTGCCGGCGCCAGCCGGACGGTGTACGGGCTGGTCCAGCTGGGCCTGATGATCTACGGGGTGGCGGTCGGGGTGCGGATCGCCGGACATGTGCCGCCGCAGCCCTCGTCGGCGTTGATGGGCAATTGGTCGCTGTACGTCTCGATCGTGGTGATCGCCGTCGGATACTACTTCGGCCAGTCGGCCCCGCGCGGCGCGCTGATCTGGCTGGTGTTGGTGATCGGGATCGCCATGCTGGGGCAGGTGCTGGCCAGCAAAGTGCTCAGCTCGGAGTATGCCGGGTTTTTCGGGGCGATGCTGGTCATCCCGTTCGCCGTGCTGGCCTCTGGGGTCAAAGGTGCGCCGCCGGCCAGTGTGCTTGCGCTGGCAGCGTTTTGGGCGCTGGTGCCCGGCCAGCTGACGTTCATGTCGTTCAGTCAATCGGCGTCCGGGGACTTCACCGGCGTGGCCGGGGCGACCGTGGCCGGCGAGGCGGTGCTGTCCATCGCGCTGGGCACGTTGGTGGGCTGGTATCTGGTGCGGACCTTCGATGTGCGGCGGCGCCGCCGTCGTCGTCAACTGACGGGGTCGCCAGTCGAGTCGACGATGCCGGCGCGGTTCGAGCCGGAGGAGAAGCGAGACAATCGGACCTAGGTCAGTTGAGGTTGTGTTCCTGCAACAGCTTGCGCAGGCTTCGGACTTCGGCGCGCAGCTCTTCGATGTTCTGTGCCGTCGCGGCTTGGCGGTCGCTGTCCACCTTGGTGACTTCGGTGATGATCCAGTGCGCCACCGTCGCGGTCGCCACACCGATCAGCGCAATACCGCCGATCATCAGCAATACCGCGATGATCCGGCCGACCAGGGTGACTGGGCTGTGGTCCCCGTAGCCAACGGTGGTCAGGGTGACGATGGCCCACCACAGCGAGTCGCCGAACGTGACGATGGTGCTGCCCGGGGCGTACCGCTCGTATTGCAGTTCGGCCAGCGCCGCGGTGTAGACCAGCAGCACCGCGCCAAAGGCGGTGTAGGCGATGACTTTTCCGCGAACCGCATCGCCGAGGGCCTGCTGGATCACCCTCATCAGCGCCACCAACCGCAGGAACCGCAGCGGTTGCAGGAACGGCAGGGTGACCAACGCCAGATCCAGCGGATGCCGGATGAACCACCGCACGCGGTCCGGTGCCAGCCAGAACCGGGCCAGGTAATCGATCACGAAGGGCAGATAGAGCAGCAGCAACAGCCAGAAGATCAGCAGCGCCGCGGTTCCCCGTGGCTGGGCCAGAACCTCCACCGAGTACAGCACCAGGAAGGTCAGCGCGCACCCGGCAAGCGGCCATTCGGCGGCGTGCTCCCACCGTTGCTGTCCGGTCAGCCGCTGCTGTGCTGTTCGCCGCGTCACCGTCGCCACTCTGCCGGTGGTCAGTGACCGGCTAGCGAGTCTTCCAGCATCACCGACTCGCCGACCACCTCGCGGAAGCCGCGGCGCAGGCTCTCCAGCAGCTCGGCCCGGTCCTCGACCGCGGCGTCATCGGAGGTGATACCGACGCTGGCGGTCCCGTTATAGGTCAGCATGGTCACGTTGACCGCCGCACCGATGGTGCCGACCAGCGGGTACATCCGCTCAACCTTGGCCCCGGCCAGCCATACCGGCATCGGAATTCCGGGCACGTTGGAGGCGGTGAGGTCGGAGGTCTGCATGGCGGCCGACACCAGCTCGGCCGGCAGGAAGCGGCTGAGTTCGGCGAGATAGTCGGCCAGCCGCAAAGCGGGCTCGCCACGCCAGCTGCGGACCGTCTCGGCCGCGGTCTCCAGCACGTCGTCGATGATGTTGCTGACCGGGATCTCGAAGCGGGCCACGGTGACCGCGTTGGTCTGTTCGGCCGAGGTTCGCAGCGAGATCGGCATGTTCATTCGCAGTTCGTCGACCGGGTAGCCCAGCTTCTCGTGGAAGTCGTGCATGCCGACGCTGATCGCGGCCAGGAACATGTCGTTGACCGTCCGGTCGCGTTTCTTGGCGGCCGCGCGGAACTTGTCGAAATCCATGTCGATGGTGTCGAAGTGGTAGTTGATGCTGCGGCCCTTGAGGATTGGCGACAGCGGTTCGATCGACACCTTGGTAAACCGGGCCACCGACCCGGCGGTGTCGCGGATTTTGGCGAACAGCGTGCGGGGATGGGTGAGCGCGGCCAGCGCCAGCGGCCCGAAGCCGCGGATCGCGTCCTCGGCGGTGCGGGCCACCCAGCCGACGTTGTTACGGATCACCGCCTGCATGAAGCCGCGGGTGTCCAGCAGCACCGGTTCGGGTGCCTCCGGCATTGGGCCCGGGTCGATGCCCTCTTCGGTGAAGTCCAGCAGCGTCAACCCGAGCTGCACCGCACCCTGTCCGTCGGCGATCGCGTGGTGCAGTTTCTGCACCAGTGCCGCCTTACCGCCGGGCAGGCCCTCCAACAGGGTCGCCCGCCACAGCGGGCGGTCTTTGTCGAAGTCGGCCATGCTTTGCCGCCGGGCCTCTTCGAGCACGTCCGACCAGGTCGAACCCTCCGGCATCCGGAACCGGCGCATGTGGAAGCTCAGGTCGAAGTTGGGGTCCACCACCACGCGGGGGGTTTCCAGGCCGGTCGGCCCCTCAACCACCTTCGAGCGCAGCACCGGGGCCAGCCGGGTGGCCCGCTCGTAGCGGTCGTTGAGTTTGTCCCAGTCCGGGCTCTGGTCCAGCACCAGCACACCCAGGATGGTGGAGCGCATGATCGGGTCGTCGGTGGCCAGCCGCCAGGTGGCGAAATCCCAGCCGGCCAGCCGCCGGGCTTCGGTGGTGGTCTCGCCGCCGCGCAGCGTCTTCGGCGCAGTCTTCTTGACGGGCGCCTTTTTGGCGGGGGCCTTTTTGGCGGGAGCTTTTTTCGCCGGAGCCTGGTCCGTCGGGGCTTCGGCCGCAGCCTTCGCCGGCGCCTTTTTCGGCGCCGCCTTCTTCACCGGGGCCTTCTTGGCGGCGACCTTCTTGGCGGGAGCTTTCTTTGCTGGAGCCTTCTTCGTCGGGGCGTCCTCGGCCGGAGCCTTCTTCACCGCCGCTGGCTCGTTCTGCGGGCTGTCTGCCACCTGTCCTCCGTCGTCGCGCCACACCGTCTCACCGGGCATCCTGTCATCTGTCCGTCACCGTAGTGTCACCTGGTCCCCGGAACGGCCCCTGAGCGTTCTCGGCGCCGTTCTCCAGAGCCGTGGCCCGGACCACCGACCGCCCCTACGGCGTCTTGACCGCCAAGAACTCCTGCTCGGGCCGCCCGGTGGTGCCATAGCGCAGGCCGACCTTGACCTCGCCGGCGGCGGCCAGCCCGGCCAGGTAACGCTGGGCGGTGGCCCGGGACACTCCGGTGGCCGCCGCGATCTCAGCCGCCGACATCGCCGTGCCGGTAGCGGTAAGTGCTTCCAGCACAAGCTGTTTAGTGGGCGACGGGACAGCGGCGGAAGGGGACTGAGTGACTGACGAACGAGACCGGAGCGCATCAAGGGCCGCGTCGATGTCGGCCGGACCAAGGTTGGTGCCGGACAGGATCTTGCGGTAACGGGCGTAGCCGGCCAGCCGCGCGGCCAGCAGCGTCGGCGGAAACGGTTTGACCAGGTAGCCGAAGGCGCCGGCTGTTACCGCCGCCCTGATCGTGTCAGGTTCACTAGCGGCGCTGAGAATCATGGCGTCACAACGTAATTCGCGAACCAGGTCCACTCCCGAGCCGTCCGGCAGGTAGACGTCGACCAGGGCCAAGTCCACCGGATCGGCCTCCCGGGCGGCGGCCAGCGTGTTGGCGGTGCCGGCGACGGTGAAGCCGGGCATCGCGTTGACGATCCCGGCGTGCATGTTGGCCACTCGAAAGTCGTCGTCGACCACCAGCACGGTTAGTTCGACGGTGCTCACAGCGTCTCTTCGCCCATCAGGATCTCCTCGGTCATCACACCCGGCAACCGGGCCATGAACTCCGCCCCGGACAGCTCCGCGCCCGGGTGGGCCGGGTGAGCCAGCAGCAGATCACCACCCAGGCCGCGGGCGACCTGCCGGGACAGCGCCAGTCCGATACCCCGGCCGCCGGGAATGCCGGACTCCGGCTTGGTCGAGCGGCCCTCGGTGAACAGGTGCTCGACGAAATCCGGTGACACACCGGCGCCGTTGTCGGCGACGGTGATGTGCAGCGTCGAGTTATCTTGCAGCAGTTCCACTTCCACAATCCCGTCGTTGGTTCCGGCGCTGCGGGCGGCGTCGATTGCGTTGTCCAGCAGGTTGCCCAGCACGGTGGTGACGTCCACCGGCAGCGCCAGCCGGGCCGGCACCCAGGTGTTTTCACCGATCCGCAGCGTCACCCCGGCCTCTCGGGCTGCGGTCGACTTGGCGGCCAAAAACGCCTGCAGGAACGCGTCGCGGATGGTGTCGATGCCGGGCAGCGCCGAGCCCAGCGGACCGGAGCCCAGCAGCTCTTCCAGGTACTGAGTCGCTTCCTCGGTATGACCGCTGTGCAGCAGCCCGTTGAGCAGGTGCAGCCGGTTGGCGAACTCGTGGCGCTGGGCCCGCAGCGCGGTGCTCATCAGCTGTACCGCGTCCAGCTCCCGGGTCAGGGTCTCAACGTCGGTGCGGTCGCGCACCACCAACACCGTGCCCAGCTCCCGGCCCTCCCGGGTCACCGGTCGGGCCGACACCACCACCACTCGGTCGCCGACGGTGGCCAGCGTGGGGGTCGGGTCGCAGGAACGCAGGACGTCCAGCACCCGGGGCGTCAACCCGATCCGGTCGACCGGCCGGCCGGGGTCGTCGTCGATTTCCAGTAGCCGGCAGGCCTTTTCGTTGACGAAAGTGGTGTTGCCGTCGGTGTCGGTGGCCAGCACCCCCTCGCCGATGCCGTGCAGCACCGCGGTCTGGGTGCGCACCAGTTCGGTCATTTCGGCCGGCCGCAGGCCCAGCGTCAGCCCCTGCCAGCGGCGGGCCAGCAGCCAGGACGCCAGCGCACCGACCCCCAGTGCCACCCCGCCCATCAGGGCCGCCGCCAGCAGGTCGCTGCGCAGCTGCTCGTGCACGGCCGTGGTAGAGATGCCTACGCTGACCTCGCCGGCAACCCGGTCGGAATCCGGCTCCCGCACAGGAACTTTCGCGCGCACCGACGGCCCCAGCGTGCCGGTCTGCCGGGTCACCTCGTCACGACCGGCCAGCGCAGGTCCCGGATCGGTGCTGACCCGTTTGCCGAGTTGGTCTGGGTTGGGGTGGCTGAGCCGTAGACCCTGGTCGTTGGTGATCACCACGAACAGCGCGTTGGTGCGCAGCCGCACCTGGGCGGCCACCGACTGCAGCGGGCCACGCTCCAGTTCGTCGGTAAGCGCGTCCGACGGGGTCAGCGGAACGTTGTAACGGGTGACGTCGGCGCGCACCGCCGGGGCGGCGGCCACCACCCGGGCGATGTCCAGGGCGCGGTTGCCGTACTCGGTGGTCAGCCGCCGATGCCCCAGCAGCGTCAGCAGGGCGAACGCGATCCCCAGCGTCAGCGCCACCACCGCAAGCTGCAACAGCAGGATCTGCGTGGCGAACCGCACGTCGATGCGGCGCTTGCCTGCCATGGCCGCAGCCTAACCGGTCCGCGGCCGTCGTCTACGCTGAGCCGCGATGACCAAGCGCCAGGTGAGCGGGCTGTTCGTGCTGTGTCTGGCGGTCTTTATGGTCGCCGTCGACGGCACTGTGCTCAGCGTCGCGGTGCCCTCGATCACCGAGCAACTGCGGCCCGACTACAACCAGGTGCTCTGGATCGGTGACATCTATTCCTTCGTACTGGCCGGTCTGCTGATCACTATGGGCAATGTCGGTGACCGGATCGGCCGCAAGCGGCTGCTGCTGATTTCCAGCCTGGCCTTCGGGGCCGCGTCGGCGGCCGCGGCGTTGGCGCCCAGCGCGGGGCTGCTGATCGCGGCGCGGGCGGCGCAAGGGGTAGCCGGGGCCGGGCTGATGCCGTCCACCTTGGCCCTGCTGCGCAGCCTGTTCACCGACGAGGGCCCGCGCACCCGGGCGGTGGGCATCTGGAGTGCCAGCGGCGCTGCCGGGGCGGCGCTGGGACCGACGGTGGCCGGGGTGCTGCTGGAGCACTTCTACTGGGGTTCGGTGCTGTTGGTGAATCTGCCGGTGGTGGCGCTGATCCTGGCGCTGGGCGCGTGGGCGCTGCCCGAGGCGCGCAGCGTCGGGGAACACCGGCTCGATCTGTTGTCGGTGCTCTATTCGACGGCCGGCATCCTCGGCATTGTCTACGGAATCACCGAGCTGGCGCATGCCGGGCTGACGAACTGGGCCGCCTACCTGGCGCTGCTGCTGGGCGGGGTGCTGTTGTGGGTGTTCCTGCGCCGTCAGCGCAGGCTGCCCACGCCGCTGCTGGATTTGGCGCTTTTTGCCCAATCCCGTTTCAGTGCAGCGATTGTCGCGCAGCTGGTGATCCTGTTCGCCAACGTCGGTGCGCTGTTCTTCCTGCCGATCTTCCTGCGCCAGGTGAGCGGCTTCTCGCCGCTGCAGTCCGGGCTGGCGATGCTTCCGACGTCGGTGGTGAGCCTGCTGGCCGCGTCCAACACCGCCCGACTGATCGCCCGGTGGGGGCACCGGCGCACCCTGTTGTGCGGGCTGGTGGCGGGTGCGGTCGGGCTCATCCTGCTGGGAGTGACGCTGCCGATCTCCTACCCGGCGATAGTGGCGCCGCTGATGCTGCTGGGTTTCTCCTTCGGGTCGGTGGTGACCGTTGCCGCCGACCTGGTTTTGACCAGCGCGAGTGCGGACCGCGTCGGTGCGGCCACCGGAATCTCGGAGACCTCGTTCGAGCTGGGCAACGCGCTGGGTATCGCGATCACCGGCAGCGCGGTGTCGGTGCTCTACCTGCTGGTCACCGGTGGCTCGGCGGACTTCACCAGTGCGGTGGACCCGCGCGGGTTCACCTGGAGTTTCGGCGGCAACTGTGTGCTGGTCGGCGTGGCGCTCGCGGTGATCACCGCGGTTCTGGCCCGGGCGCTGCGCGAGCGCTGAACGTCCTCGCGACCGCGCTCAAACACGACTACCGAAGACGTCGGCCTGGTAGCGCGGGAAGCTCGCGGGTGGCCAGAACGGCGATAGCCGAGGTGTCCACCGCTGCACTGACGGCCGCGTCCACCCGGTCGGACGTCAGCGGATGATCGGTGATGTCGGGAACGGGGGAGCCATCGGACGGGGACGCCAACAGTTCTGCGCCGATAGTGCGCAAGTTGTCCACCACGACGGCCACCGCTTCGGTAGTTGAGGCGGGCGGAGGTATGTCCGTCGCGCTATGTGTGGCGACCAGCCGCGAGTTGACCGCGTTGAGGTAGTCGACAATCTGCTGCAGCGCGGCCAACGGCGCGTGTTGTGCCTCTGGTTCGTGCGCCGCGGCGGCCAACGAGGATTCGACGGTGCTGCGGGCGGCCCGGACTCGTTGGCCGGCGGTGGTCAGCTGGTCTGAATCCGTTGTGCGGAAAGCTAATTCGGCCCACTGAGCCAAGTTCCGGGCGTAATCGCTGATCTTCTCTCGAACCTTGTGCCGGGTCCACAACGGGAATATATGGGCGATGATCAAGGCCAGGATGCTGCCCAGTGTGATGTCGATCAGCCGGTCGACAACAGTCGTCACCGGATCTTGGCCGATAGCTGCGACGATGAAAACAACCGTCGCGGCAAACATGGCGAACACCGCAATGAGGTTGACCGACAGCAGATAGAACGACAGGAATGCGGCCATCCCGACCAGGGGAATGTAGACCCATGGATGCGGACCGATCAGCCATGCCAACGGGATGATCAGAGCGACCGCGACCAGGGTTCCGAGTACCCGGCTCAGCGCCAGCGGGATTGTCGGCCCCATGTCTTGGCGCAGGCTCATCAGAGTGATGGCAATGACCCAGGCAGGCCAGGGTAGATCGAAGACAACGGCCGCTATCAGGCCTGCGAGTACCCCGAGCACCAGGCGGGCACCGACGGCGAATGCCTCGGAGTCCGGACGTATGGACTGTGCCAGCCGTTGCCGAAACTCGTTGTGCGTCAACTGCCTAACCCGACGCGTTGCCATCGGCAACTCGTCGAGCTGGGCCCCGAGGGCGGCCAGGCGGGTGTGCTCGGTGTCATGACTTCGCCACGGCACACCGGCACCGGCGCGAAGAAAGTCGCCCCGTAACGCCAACCAGAGCTCATCGAGCTCACCCACCACGCCGGCCAACTGATCGCGGTCGGGTTGAGCCAGGTCGGTACCGGCCAGGTGCAGCTCCGCTTGGTACAGCGACTGGATCGACTGGGCCATGATCTGGCCCCGTTCTGATTCGGTGGACGACTCACACAACGCGCTGGCATCGGCGATTGCCCGCCGAATCGCCAGCACTTCCGGTTGGTAACGAATGGTTCTCAACAGCAGTGCGCACGCCACCGTCTGGATGAGTCCGGCAAGCAGGATTCCGAGCGTTACGGTCAGCCCGTGCTCGGGAGCTGCCACCGAGTACGTCGCGGCCAACAATGCGCCATAACACAAGACTTGTGTCGCTTTCGGTGTGACGCCGCCGAATATCCCGGCCAGAAACGCCAGCAGAACCAGCAGGCCGATCAGGGCACCATGGTGGGCATGAAGTCCGGCGGCGATGGCGGTGACCAACGTGAGGCACGCAGTGCAGACCGCCATCCACAACTGCGCTCGTCGCGGTGACCCGGTGGTATCCATGGTGCCGACCATGAACGCCGCGGTGGCTATCGGCGCCGCGGCATGTGGGCCGAGCCAGTGCAGACCGGCCCAGAAAACAAGCCCGATCACCAGGGCGCGCACTACCGACAACCGCAGTTGTACCTTGCCGAACCCTACGGCGCTGACGAGGTCCCACGCGCCTTTGGCCCGGCCATTCACCCGTCGGATGCTACCGGGAGTGCTGCCGGTCAGCCGCGCTGAACTTCGACATCATCAGTAGCCTGGGCCGGATGATTCCAACGCCGGTGCGCGCCATGGCCGATCGCGGTCCGCGGTGGGCGCAGTGGGTCGACGAGCTGCCGGCGATTGTGGAACGGGCCTTGCGGCAGTGGGACATTCGACCGGACGCCGAGCCGACCCACGGCTACTGCTCACTGGTGATGCCGGTTCGGACCGCCGAGGGTGGCGCCGCGATGCTGAAGATCGGATTCCCGGACGAGGAATCCGAACACGAACATCTGGCGCTGCGACGCTGGGCCGGTGACGGCGCGGTGCGACTGCTGGGCGCCGAGCCGCATCACCGCGTGCTGCTGCTGGAGCGGCTGGCGCACACCGACCTCACGACGGTGCCGGCTGATCAGGCATGTCAGGTGGTCGCCGCTCTCTACGGCCGCCTGCATGTTCCCGTGCTGCCGGCGTTGCGGCCGCTGGCGTTCTTCGTCGACCGCTGGACCGCCGAACTCGCCGAACTGCCGCGCGCGGCGCCGATCCCTCGCCGGCTGGTCGAGCAGGCGATCAGCCTGGGCGGTGAGCTCAGTGCCGACCGCGCGGTGCCCGCCCGGGTGATCCACACCGACCTGCACTACGCCAACGTGCTGGCGACCGTATCGAATTCCATTGCTGCACAACAGGATCTAGCCGCACGTGGGCCGTGGCTGGCGATCGACCCCAAACCGGTCAACGGAGACCCGCACTACGAACCGGCCCCGATGCTGTGGAACCGCTGGGCCGAGATTTCCGGAGACGTCCGTGCCGGGGTGCGCCGTCGGCTGGCCACGCTGGTCGAGGCCGCCGGGCTCGACGAACAGCGGGTCCGCGCCTGGGTGCTGGTGCGCATGGTGCACAACGCCATGTGGGCGGTTCAGGATAGTGGCGACCCGACGGAGCTGACGATCGCCATCGCCATCGCTAAAGCCGTGCAGGACTGACTGGGCCTAACGGGCGGCCGGTAACCTGACGCCGAGATGGCACTTCCACGTTTTCCGGACATAAGGATGCGAGACAGCAGGCCGGCGATGATCGTCGGCCTGACGGTGGTGCTGGTGCTGGCCGCGGTGTGCGGCTGGCTGGGCTACCGGGCCTGGCAGGGCCACCGGGCCGATCAGCAGCGGGCCTTGTTCATCGAGGTCGCCAAGCAGACCGCGGTCAACCTCACCACCGTTGACTACAACCACGCCGAGGCCGACGTACGTCGCATCCTGAACTCGGCCACCGGCGTTTTTCACGACGACTTCGCCCGACGTTCCTCGGCGTTCGTGGATGTGGTGGAAAAGACGCTGTCCAGCTCGTCGGGCACGGTGACCGAGGCCGGTGTGGAGTCGATGAGCGGCGACGAGGGGCGGGTGCTGGTCGCGCTGACGGTGATGACCAGCAACCGCGGTCAGCAGCAGCCGCAACCGAGGTATTGGCGGATGCGGCTAACCGTCACCAAGACCGGCGAGGCCGCCAAAGTGTCGCAAGTGGACTTCCCGTGACCGGGAGTGCGCGCGTCAGCAGGCGGGCCGCCGCTTTACGGGTGCTGCCCGCGGTGGCCGTGCTGCTGGCGGTCGCCGCAGGACTGCTGTATTGGCAGGACAGCACGCGGCAGGCCGTCGATACCGCCCGGGCCGATTCGTTGGCCGCTGCCAGCGAAGCCGCCGTCGCCATGCTGAGTTACCGTGCCGATACCGTCGAACAGGATCTGATGGCCGCGCGGGACCGGCTGACCGGCCCCTACGTCGACGCTTACACCAAGCTGGTGACCGAGAGCGTGGTTCCTGGGGCCCGGGAGAAGAAGATTTCCGCGGCCGCGACGGTGAAGGCCGCCGCCTCGGTGTCGGCCGACACTCATCACGCGGTGGCGCTGCTATTCGTCGACAACACCGTGACCACCGGGGCGGGAGCGCCGAGCACCACGATGTCCGGCGTGCGGGTCACCCTGGACAAGGTGGACCGGCGGTGGTTGGTGTCGGGCTTCGATCCGGTCTAGATCGACGACGATGCGGGACGCAGTCCCGAGGAGGAGTCGGTCAATCGGACTGTCTTAATTCTCGCTCGAGCCCAGCCACTTCTGCTTGATCAGTTCGAAGTCGCCGCTCTCCCGCATCGACAGCAACGCATCGTCGGCCTGCTTGCGTAGCTCGCTGCCCAGCGGGAAGGCGATGCCGTAGTCCTCGTGCCGGAAGATCGGACCGGCCAGGTCGGCCACCCCGGCGCCTTCATGGCTGACGTAGTACTGCAGCAGCGGGGCATCGTTGACGATCGCCTCAAAGGTCCCGTTCTTCAGGCCGGTGAAGCAGTCTGTGACCGTCGGTACGCCGGTGTAATCCACGCCGTACTCGGTGAGGGCCGTCGTCGAGGTGGTGTTGGCCACCGCGCAGACCTTGCGGCCGATCAGGTCGGCCGGCCCGGTGATCTGCGCGTCGAACTTTTCCACCGTGAGGTTGGCGGTCAGCGTCGCGGTGTAGTACGCGACGAAGATGATGCCGACGAAGGCCCACAGCACACCCAACGTGCGGGCCTGCCAGTGCCGCGGGTTGTCGTCGGCGGCCGCGGCCAGCATGCCCAGACCCCATCCAAAAGCCTGGAGGATGCCGGGGAAGTAGGACCTGGACACCATCGAGTCGGCGTGCCGGCGCTCCAGCAGCCAGATGATATGAGCGGGAACAATGGTCAAGGCCAACGCGGCCAGTATCCACACCGCCATGGTCTTGGAGAACAGTAGTTTGAGGAAGTCGACCAGTCCCGGCTGGGAGCGGGCGACGGCTCCTTCCGGGATGGCGATCTGCAGGCCGGCGTTGAGGATCGGTTGGGAGAAGTCGAGCACCTCCGAACGATCCGAGGTGATAGAGATCGCGGCGGCGGCGGCGTCGGCGCGCCTCTCGGCGACGTCCTTGAGGATCGATGCGACGTTCATCCGGTCGATGTAGTTGTAGGTCCAGCCGGTCCGTTTGCCGATCTGGTCGAGCAGATCGATGGTGAAGCCGGTCTTGATGCCGTCCTGCGTCATCACGAACGGCGCGATGTCGTAGGTGGCGACGTTGAGCACGCGTGGCTGCGGCGGGGCTGCCCCAGCCCGACCCGTCAGACTCGGTAGGCCGCCGATCAGTGCGATCAGCACCACCACCCATGTGACGGCCGATAATTTTGCGCGCACGCTACTGACACCTTCCCCTGCCCGGGGCTGCGCCCGGCCGCAGCAAGGATAGCCGCGGCCGGGATCAACCCGCGTCAGGCGGGCGAGGTGTTAGCGAGACCTCAGTAGCAGGGGGCGTTGCCCGGCGTGTAGTACGGCAGGCCGGTCGGCGAGATGCACGGAGCCTCTCCGGGGAAGGAAGGCACTTCGGAAATGGCGTAGTCAGCGGGAAAGCCGTAACGCTCCCAGGCCGCCGCACCGGCCACCGCGGCTCCGGCGACCGCGGCGCCGGCCACGTCACCGGCGACGTCGGTGCAACCGCCCACGCTGACATGCCGGCCACCGACGTCACCGCACACGTCGGCTTGGGCTACCGGAGTGATCGCGGCCGGGATTGCCACCATCGCGCCGGCGGCCAACAGTGTTGCT
>CAYPTG010000019.1:0-4783 GCA_964413455.1 uncultured Mycobacterium sp.
ACACCTGCCCGCCGGCGTCGTGCACGGCAGCGCAGATGTCAGCGATGTCATGCTCGTAGACGCCGTGGGTGGACGGATAGGTGATCATCAGCGCGGCCAGGTCCTCGGCATGCTGGGACACCTTGGCGCGCAAGTCGTCGAGGTCCACGTCGCCGTTGTCCCGGCAGCCGACCACCACCACCCGCAACCCGACCATGGCCGCCGAGGCGGCGTTGGTGCCGTGCGCACTGGACGGGATCAGACAGACGTCGCGGTGTGCCTGGCCGCGCTGCGCGTGGTAGGCGCGGATCGCCAGCAGCCCGGCGTATTCGCCTTGCGAGCCGGCGTTGGGCTGCAACGAAACCGCGTCGTAGCCGGTGATCCCGGCCAGCCAGTCCTGCAGATCGGCGATCAGCCGACGCAGGCCCGCCGCGTCGGCGGCCGGGGCCAGCGGATGCTGCCGGCCGAACTCCGGCCAGGTGATGGGCTCCATTTCGGCGGCGGCGTTGAGCTTCATGGTGCACGAACCGAGCGGGATCATGGTGCGGTCCAGTGCCAGATCTTTGTCGGCCAGAGCGCGCAGGTAGCGCATCATCGCCGTCTCGGTCCGATGCGAGGTGAACGCCGGGTGGGTGAGGAATTCGCTTGTCCGGCAATCGATCTGCGGACCGTCGAAGGTTCCCGCCGGGCTGGCCTGGAACGCGTCGAGAACCGCGGCGATATGCGCGTCGGTGGTGGCCTCGTCACAGGACACCGACACGTGGTCGGCGTCGGGGGCCCAGATGTTGATTCCGCGCTGACGCGCGGTGTCCTGGATCTGGGCAGCCCGGCCGGGAACATGGGCCAGCACGGTATCGAAAAAGCTGTCGTGCACCAGCTCGACACCGGCGGCGGTCAGGCCGGCTGCCAGCGCGCGAGCCTGGTGGTGCACCCGGCGGGCGATCGCGGCCAGTCCTTCGGCGCCGTGGTAGCTGGCATACATCGCGGCCAGCACCGCCAGCAGCACCTGCGCGGTACAGATGTTCGAGGTCGCCCGGTCACGGCGAATGTGCTGTTCGCGGGTCTGCAACGACAGCCGGTAGGCCGGGGAACCGTCGGCGTCCACCGATACCCCGACCAGCCGGCCGGGCAGCTGGCGGGCGTGGCTGGTGTGCACCGCCAGGTAGCCGGCGTGCGGGCCGCCGAAGCCCATCGGAACGCCGAACCGCTGGCTGGTGCCGAACGCGACGTCGGCGCCGACCTCGCCGGGCGGGGTGATCAGGGTGAGCGCCAGCAGGTCCGCGCCCAGGGCTACCAGGGCGCCGCGCTCGTGGGACTGTTCGACCAGCTTGGACCAGTCGGTGACCCGGCCGCTGGCCCCGGGCAGCTGGGCGATCACCCCGAAGAACTCCCCGTCGGGCAGCCCGGTGCTCAGGTCGGCGGTGACGATTTCGATGCCCAGCGGTGCGGCGCGGGTGGCCAGGATGGCGGCGGTCGCGGCGAACAGGTCGGTGTCCACGGCCAGCCGGTTGGACGATCCGCGGCTGGCGCGGTGCATCAGCGTCATCGCCTCGGCGGCCGCCGTGGCCTCGTCGAGCAGGGACGCGTTGGCGATGTCGAGCCCGGTCAGGTCGCTCACCATCGTCTGGAAGTTGAGCAGCGCCTCGAGCCGGCCCTGGCTGATCTCCGGCTGGTACGGGGTGTAGGCGGTGTACCAGGCCGGGTTCTCGATCAGGTTGCGCAGCAGCACCGGCGGGGTCAGCGTGTCGTAGTAGCCCTGGCCGATCATCGACACGGCAATGGTGTTGGCAGCGGCCAACTCTCGCAATTCGGCCAGTGCCTGATGCTCACCGGCCACCGCGGGCAGCGCCTCCAGGCCAGGTGCGGATCCCCCGTCGGTCAGCGCGTCGAGGATCCCGGCCGGCAGCGCCTTGGCGGCCAGCTCGTCCAGCGACGCCACCCCGATAACGCCCAGCATGCGGGTCAGATCGTCGGCATCCGGGCCGATGTGCCGGGCGGCGAAATCGGGTTCGGTGTGATCGCGGGTGGACATGCTGGAACTCCTCGACGTGGACGAACGCGGGCATCGTAGATCTTTGAGCCCGCCGCGGCGCGACGTGATGGTCGCGCGGTGTACTAACCGATCTTGCGGTCGCGGCTCTTGCGCCGGGAGGCCAGTTCGTCCTCCGGGGCGGCGATGGACTCGCCGCCGTCGGCGCGCTCGCCCGGGAAGTCGGCGATGGCGCCGGTGAGCTCGCGCATCGCCCCGCTGACCGCGATACCGAACACCCCCTGGCCGCCCTGCAGCAGGTCGACCACCTCTTCGGCGGAGGTGCACTCGTAGACGGTGGTGCCGTCGGAGAACAGGGTGATGGTGGCCAGATCCTGCACACCGCGCTGACGCAGGTGGTCGACGGCCACCCGAATGTTGTGCAGCGAGATGCCGGTGTCCAGCAGTCGTTTGACGATCTTGAGGACCAGGATGTCCTTGAACGAGTAGAGCCGTTGGCTGCCGGAGCCGGCGGCGCCGCGGATCGACGGCACCACCAGTGAGGTGCGGGCCCAGTAGTCGAGTTGGCGGTAGGTGATGCCGGCGATCTGGCAGGCGCTGGGGCCGCGGTAGCCGACCAGTTCGTCGGGCACCGAGTCGTCCGGGAAGAGCCCGGCCTGCACCGGGGCGCTCACCGGCGCCACAGCCGGGAGCGTGTCCTCGTAGCGGGCAGTGGGGACAGCGAAATCCAGCTGCTCCTGACGTGGCTCATCGCCCACAATGTTTCCTCTCGCCGTTCTCATCCAGTCGTTCGCCGACCGCGCCGCGCTTCGAGTGGTTCGAGCATACGCCTGTCGACGAAGGCCAGTGGGTCTGCCGCAACCTTGCGTCGCCCCCGAAGTATGGGCTCACCGAACAGGCGCGAACGGCAGCGACGTGGCGTGTTGACACACGAAGACCGAGATGAGATTGATCCGTAATCAGGGGCGGGAATCAGGGGCCGGGAATCAGGTGGCTTTGAAGTCGTCCGGGGAGATGCTTTCCAGGAACTCCTTGAACTTCTCCACCTCGTCTTCACGGACCACGCCGGCCCCCCCAGCAGAGGCCTCGTCGTTCTCGTCGGGAATCAGCAGACCGGCCACGTCGAGCACCGAGTCCTCGACGTAGATCGGCACACCCATCCGCAGGGCGATGGCCACCGAGTCCGACGGCCGGGCCGACACCCGGACATCGCCGTCGAAGATCATGTCGGCGTAGAAGGTGCCCTCCTGCAGGTCCACGATGCGGATCTCTTTGAGCGAATGCCCCAGGGCGCCAAGGACATTACGGAACAGGTCGTGGGTCAGCGGCCGGGCCGGCTCCACGCCCTGCTGTTCCAGGATGATCGCGTTGGCCTCGGTCTGGCCGATCCAGATCGGCAGGTAGCGGTCACCGTCGGTCTCGCGCAGCAGCAGAACCGGCTGATTGGCGGGCTGCTCGACGCGAATCCCCACCACTCGAACCTCAGCCATACGTGGACCTCCGGGACTGTCTCAGCCGTCAGTACGAGTCTAGAGGGTGTCGAGCACATTAGGTGCGGTGCCGGGCAAGCGCGAGTGACGCGAGTGAAAGTCAGCGGTCCAGCACGTCGCGCACCGCGGACTTGATCAGCGCGGTGTGCAGGGTGATCGCCAGTGCTGCGACTTCGCGGGCCAGATCATCGGCCCGGTCGCGGGCACCGGCCCGCCCGGCCTTGCTGACCGGGCCGGCGATTTGGGCGATGAGATCGGATTGTCGGTCGGCGGCGGACCGGAACGCGCGCAGATGCCGGGGCTCGACGCCGTGTTCGCCGAGCGCGGCGGCGCATTGCGCGATCACCACCGCGTGCTCGTCGAAGAAACCGCCCGGTCCGGTGGTGATGATGCCGGCCCGGGACAGCGCGCTGATCAGCTCGCTGGGCACCCCCGAACGGGCCAGCAGGTCCTCGCGGCGCAGCCGAACCGGTGTGTGGGGCGCATCGGCACCGTCCGGGGTGGGCGCGGTGACCGACTCAGCGTCGGCGCCGACCGACACCAGCCGTGGGGCCGGGTAGGGCGAGCCGGGGAGTTCGCCGTCGGGCTGGGCGTCCAGCTGTGCCTTGATGACTTTCAGCGGCAGGTACTGGTCGCGCTGGGCGGTCAGGATGAAACGCAGACGAGCACAGTCGAAGGCCGTGAACCGCCG
The DNA here is from genome assembly GCA_964413455.1 of uncultured Mycobacterium sp. Lineage (GTDB taxonomy): Bacteria > Actinomycetota > Actinomycetes > Mycobacteriales > Mycobacteriaceae > Mycobacterium. Next base: position 4,151 of record CAYPTG010000019.1, read on the forward strand.
ATATCCCGAGGGGCTGCGCTCCGGGGTGACCAAGCCTTCGGCCTCCAGGAAGCGGATCTTGGACGGCGTGACGTCCGGGAACTCCGGGCGCAGCAGGTCAAGGACCGCTCCGATCGACATCCCGGTCGGCGCAGGACTGCCCGGCGCGGTCACGAGCTACCGGGACCGCCCAGATCGTCGGCCGACTTGGGCCCGGTGAGGAACACCAGCCGGAACTTACCGATCTGAACCTCGTCGCCGTTGGCCAGGCCGGCCGCGTCCACCGGTTCGCGGTTGACGTAGGTGCCGTTCAGGCTGCCGACGTCGACGACCTGGAATTCCGCACCGTCGCAGCGGAACTCGGCGTGCCGACGGCTCACCGTGACGTCGTCGAGGAAGATGTCGGAGTCCGGATGCCGGCCGGCCGACGTGGTGGCCTGGTCGAGCAGGAAACGCGAACCCGCGTTGGGTCCGCGTTTGACGACCAGCAGCGCCGACCCGGTCGGCAGGCCCTCAACACCGGACACCGCGGTATCGCCGGCCGAACTTGGCGCTGCGTCAAGGTCGTTGAGGAAGTCCGCGCGGAAGACCGAGGTCGTTTCCACAGTGACCTCGTCAGAGGTCTCGTCCTTCTCCGTCACCCGTCACTCCTCA